>NZ_WJZD01000002.1:0-265566 GCF_021609665.1 Pseudomonas sp. PA-1-3F
GCCACCTCATGAACGCTACTGGCAGACAGACACTCTTCAATCAGTGATTGCTTGAGTGCTAGGTTGTATTTCGTCATGGAACACCCTCCCGAGGGGGTCAGGTGTCCAACATTCGGGGGGCAGTTCATGTAAGAGCGGAACCCTAAGTGGCCGTTACCGCAGGAATGGATATGTACTCGGTCTGACACCTGTGTCGGCTGTCAGGCCGCTATCGCAGGCAAGCCAGCTCCCACATTTGGAGCGTGGGGTGTCAGGCCACGTGCTCAGAACGCCAACTTATAACCCACCGCCATCAACATCACCGCCAGGCACGGCCGCAGTACCCCGTCGGGAATCCTGCCGGTCATATGGCTGCCAACGTAGATCCCCGGCAGCGACCCCATCAGCAAAAAGCCCAGCAGATGCCAGTCCATGTTCCCCATGCTGGCATGGCCCAGGCCCGCCACTAATGTCAGGGGCACCGCATGGGCGATCTCGGTGCCAACCAGGCGCCGCGTGGCCAGGAACGGGTACAGGATAAACAGCGCCACCGTGCCGAGGGCGCCGGCGCCGATCGAGGTCAGGGCCACCATGGTGCCAAGGATCGCACCTGTCACAACAGTGAGCGCATTCAGATTGCGCGGGCGCAGATGGTAGGAATCGCCAGCATGACGCTGGGCAAAGGCCAACAGGCTTTTCTTGAACAGGATCGCCAGGGCCGTCAGCAGCAATACCACGCCAAGGGCCTGCTTGATCACCGCGTTCATCGCGCTGGGGTCGGTGTGCAGGCTGGCCAGGAACCATAACGTCAGCAACACCGCCGGCACGCTGCCCAGGGTGAGCCAGCCGGTGATGGTCCAGTCGATGTTCTTGTTCTTGCTGTGTACCAGCACACCACCAGACTTGGTGATCGCGGCGTACAGCAGGTCGGTGCCCACCGCAGTGGCTGGGTTGATGCCAAACCACAGCAGGATCGGGGTCATCAGCGAACCGCCGCCCACCCCCGTCATGCCCACGATAAAACCCACGATCAGGCCGGCAACCACGAAACCAATATTACCTACATCCATTCCAGCTACCCGAGGCCTTATAAATTTCTGGCCGCAGGATAGCGATTTTTCTTATAACCACTTATACCGATGCGATCTGAGTTTATGCTTTTTTGGAAATCTTCACTTTTTTCGCAAAGCCCTGCATCCAATGGGCGGGCCTGGGCCGTAGTCATCAACGTAACCCTGCTGTTCTACCCAATGGAGAAACACCATGAACGCTAAAACACTGCTGTGCCTGTCCAGCTTGCTCCTCGCCGCACCGTCGGCGTTTGCCCAGGCGGGCCTGCCGGACAGCATCAAGGTGCCGGATGGCCACAAGGTGGCGATGCAAACCACCGGGGTCGGCGAAATCACCTATGAATGCCGCGACAAGGCCAACGCTGCCGGCCAGACCGAGTGGACCTTCGTCGGCCCCAAAGCCGTATTGAACGACCGTAATGGACAGCAGGTCGGCACCTACTTCGGCCCACCTGCCACATGGCAGGCCAAGGACGGCTCGACCATCACCGGCACGCAATTGGCCGTGGCGCCGTCGAGCCCCGGTAACCTGCCCTATCAACTGGTCAAGGCAAACCCGGCCGAGGGCAAAGGTGCGATGAGTGGCGTGGCGTATATCCAGCGGGTTGCGCTCAAAGGCGGAGTCGCTCCCGCTACGCCATGCACCACCGCGAACAAAGGCGCCAAGGAAGTGGTGAAATACCAGGCGGACTACATCTTCTGGGCCGCCAACTGAGCAAACTCAGCTACGCTGGCCAGGTAGGCGCGAGCAACCTCGCGCCTACCATGCGTAGACGTCTCCTCAGTGGCAGGAATTCTGGTTTGGCTGAACTCATCTTTGATTATGAAGTGTGCCTGTTAGCCTGCGCCCGCGGCGATCATCGCGCCCTGCACCAGCTCTATGAGCAGGACAGCAGCCGCTTGCTCGGTGTGGCGCTGCGCATTACCCGCAACAAGGCCCTGGCCGAGGACATCGTGCATGACGCCTTTATCAAGATCTGGCACGGCGCACGCAGTTTCGACCCCCTGCGAGGCTCCGCACGGGGATGGGTGTTCAGCGTGACTCGCCACCTGGCCCTGGACGTTGTACGCAGCACCGCGCGTGACGTGCCGCTGGACGATCAGTACGAGCCGATGGCAGAGCCTGCCCAGACCGTTGAGTTTGCGGCACGCTCCGGGCAGATCCACCAGTGCCTGGAGCGGCTCGACCCGACACGCCGCACCTGCATCCTGCACGCCTATGTGGACGGTTACTCCCACAGCGAAATTGCGCAAAAACTCAGTACTCCGCTGGGTACCGTCAAAGCCTGGATCAAACGCAGCCTCGCCGCCTTGCGGGAGTGCATGGCATGAACGACAGCCTGGATGAACTGGCCAGTGAATACGTACTGGGGACCCTGCCCGCCGAACAGCGCGCTGAGGTGCAACAACGCCTGGCCCATGATGCGGCACTGCGTGCAGCGGTGGATGCCTGGGAGCAGCGTCTGTTGCCTCTGGTCGCGCTGGCACAACCGGTGCCGCCTTCGGCACAGCTGTGGCGGCGCATTGAACGCCGCATCAAAGCCCCCGAAACGAGCGTGGCGTGGTGGAACCTGCTGGCGTTCTGGCGCGGGCTTTCTGCCGCGGGCCTGATGGCAAGCGTGATGCTGGCGGCTCTATTACTGACGCGCCCGCCCATCACCACACCCAGCTTCGTGGTGGTGCTGATGGCGCCGCAAAGCCAGGCACCGGGCTGGGTGGTGCAGGCCAGTGATAATCAGCAGATCCAATTGATTCCACTGGGGGTGATGGAGATTCCTGCCGACAAAGCCCTGGAGTTCTGGACCAAGGCCGATGGCTGGCAGGGGCCCGTATCCCTGGGGCTGGTCAAGCCGGGGCAGACCTTGTCGGTGCCGCTGGACAAGCTGCCGCCACTGGCGCCGAACCAGTTGTTTGAACTGACGCTGGAAGGACCCAATGGCTCGCCCACCGGCAAACCCACCGGGCCGATCCACGGGATCGGCCGCGCAGTCAAAGTGCTTTGATCACGAAAGGTTAGGTAGCCACACACGAAACCGCGCCCCGCCCAAGGGAGACGCCAAGGCCGTCAAAGTGCCGCCCTGGGCCTCCAGGGCGCGCCGGCTGATCGCCAGGCCCAGGCCAAAGCCACCGGTTGCGCGATCGCGGCTACGGTCCAGGCGGTAGAACGGCTCGAAGATGCGCTCGCGCTGCTCCGCCGGTATGCCGATGCCATCGTCGTCCACCCAGATTTCACAGCCTTTGGGGCATACCCGCACGCCCACCTGGATGCGTTTGTCGCAGTAGCGCGTCGCATTGCGCAGCAGGTTCTGCAAGGCCCTGGCAGTCAGGCGCGGGTCGAGGCTGAAGCGCTCCACGGCACAATCGAGGACCACATCGATGACGATATCGGGGTTCTCCAGCTCATCGTCGACGCTGCCCAACACGCTGTCGATAAACTCGTCGAGCGCCACCTCTACCCGCTCGGGCAATTGCGCCGGGTTTTGCAGGCGGCTGTAAGACAGCAATTCCAGCACCAGCTCATCCAGCTCCCGAATATGCGCCACCAGGCTTTGCAGGCGCTCGCGGCTGGCCGGGGGCAAGTCTTCGGAAAGCGCCAGGGCCAGCCCGAAATCCAGGCGGGTGAGCGGTGTGCGCAGTTCATGGGAGACCGCATTGAGCAAATCGCGCTGCTGGTTCAAGAGGCGCTCGATATCGTCGGCCATGGTGTCGAATACCGCCGCCAGGCCGCCGATGCTGGAGCTGGGTGCGAGCCCCGTACGCGCCTCCAGATGGCCCTTGCCCAATAACGCGGCGGTACTTTTCAAACGCTCCAGGTCACGCCAGTGCGGACGCAGCCACACCAGCAGGCACGCCAGCAAGGCGGCACCGACCAGCACGTTCATCGACCAGTACAGCAGGTTCATGTCCAACGGGTCTGGTGGTACGGTCAGCTTGACCGCGAACTGCTGGTTGATCGGCGAACTGATTTCCTCCATCCAGCCCCATTCGCCCAGGCGGATCACTGGCTTGCCTTGCTCCAGCAGCTGTTCTTCCTCAGGGGTGTAGCGGGCGTCCTGGCGAAGCAACAGTTGCACTTTCAAGGGTGCAAAATCGTGGCTCAACTGGTCGGTCACCTGGGACCAGCGCTCCACCGGTGCGCGCTGGTACTGCTTGACCATGAGTTTTTGCAGGCCGCGGGACTGTTCGATGTTGTAGTCCATGTAGCGGTGTTCGAACAACTGGATCACCAGCTTGGGAATCAGGTAAATCGCCGCACTGTAGGTGACGATGGTGATCAGGTAGAGGCGCAGCAGTACGCGAAACATGATTCAGCATTCCCACTCGGAACGGCTGAACAGATACCCCTTGCCCCACACTGTCTTGATCTTGCGCGCCTCGCCCGCATGGTCGTCGAACTTGCGTCGCAGCTTGGAGATGGCCACGTCCACCGAACGGTCGGTACCGTTGAACTCGATACCGCGCAGGCGTTGCAGGATCTGATCGCGGCTGAGCACTTCGCCGGCATGCCGGGCCAGCACCACCAGCAGGTTGTATTCACCACTGGACAGCTCGACCGCCTGTTCGCGCCAGGTCACGGTGCGTTCGGACAGATCAATGCAGAGGTTGCCCATGACGATCTGGTCGCTGGCCACCTGGGGTTCGGACAGGCTGCTGCGACGCAGCAATGTGCGCACCCGGGCCAGTAATACGCGCGGCTCGCAGGGTTTGGTCACGTAGTCGTCGGCGCCCATCTCAAGCCCCAGAACCTGATCGTGGCTGTCATCGCGGGCGGTCAGCATCAGGATCGGCAGCCCCGCCGAGTCGGCGCGCAGCAAACGGCACACCTGCAGGCCGTCGAGACCCGGCAGCATCAGGTCGAGGATCACCAGGTCCGGCGGGCTAAGGCGTGCACGTTCGCGTACATGATCGCCGCGGCTGAGCACGCTGACGTGGTAGCCATTGCGTTCCAGGTAGCTGGCAATCAGCTCGGAGAGTGCGGCGTCGTCTTCCACCAGGAGGATGTTGGGCATGGTGTTTCCAAATAATGCTGTTTGTTGGTGTGTTGCAGGATTGTGCAAGGATATACGCCCCCGACGCCCTGCGCGCCGTACCTTACACTTCTTCACAGACCCGCTACACAGCTTCACAGCACCACGGCGCAGGTGCCCCTAGGATGCGCCAGTCAATATTGGGATAAGAGCATGTCGAAGAATCTGTTTGCGCCGTTTTGCCTGTTGGCCCTCACACTGGCGCTGAGCGCGTGTGGTCAGTCGGCAGACGAGGCGCCACAAATGCCCCTGGCCAAAGTACGGATCGAAACCCTGCAGGCCAAGCCCCTCTCTATTACCAGCGAACTGAGCGGGCGCATCGCCGCACCGCGTATCGCCGAAGTACGCGCCCGGGTCGCCGGGGTGGTCATGCAACGGGTGTTCAACGAAGGCCACGACGTCAAGCAAGGCGACGTGTTGTTCCGTATTGACCCGGCGCCGTTCAAGGCCGACCTGGACAGTGCCCAGGCCAACCTGAGCAAGGCCGAGGCCAATGCGTTCCAGGCGCGCCTGCAAGAGCAGCGCTACAGCCAACTGGTCGAAGGCAACGCCATCAGCGGCCAGGAGTACGACAACGCCCGCGCCGCCCTGCGCCAGACCAATGCCGAAGTGGCCGCCAACAAGGCCGCCGTCGAGCGTGCCAGGCTGAACCTGGGCTATGCCACCGTGACCGCGCCGATTTCCGGGCGCATCGGCCGCGCCCTGGTGACCGAAGGCGCGCTGGTCGGCCAGAACGAAGCCACGCCGCTGGCGATTATCCAGCAACTGGACCCGATCCACGCCGACCTCACTCAGTCCACCCGTGAGCTGAACGACCTGCGCCGCGCCTTTCGTGCCGGCAGCTTGAAGCAGGTCGGCCAGGACCAGGCCAAGGCCACCTTGATTCAGGACGACGGCAGCCTGTACCCGTTGCCAGGCAAATTGCTCTTCGCTGACATCAGCGTCGACCCGGGCACCGGGCAGATCATCCTGCGCAGCGAGTTCCCCAACCCGGACCTCGACCTGTTACCCGGCAGCTTTGTGCGGGTGCGCGTGGAACAGGCCGTGGACAAACAAGGTATCAGCGTGCCGCAACGCGCCATCACCCGTGACAGCGCCGGTATCCCGATGGTGTTGCTGCTGGACGCCGAACAGACCGTCAGCCAGCAACCGGTGGAGTTGGGTGCGGTGATCGACAACCGCTGGATCGTCACCAGCGGCCTCAAGCCCGGCGACCGCATTATCGTCGAGGGCGTGCAACACGCACGCCCCGGTGAAAAAGTTGAAGTGGACGACAGCCCGCTCGTAAAGGAATAACCCGTCATGCCGCAGTTCTTTATTGACCGCCCGATCTTCGCCTGGGTGGTGGCCCTGTTTATCCTGCTGGCGGGCTTCCTGGCGATCCCGCAATTGCCGGTGGCGCAATACCCCAACGTCGCGCCACCCAAAGTGGAAATCTACGCGGTGTACCCCGGTGCCTCGGCCCAGACCCTGGATGAGAGCGTGGTCAGCCTGATCGAGCAAGAGCTCAACGGCGCCGATCACCTGCTGTATTTCGAATCCCAGAGCAGCCTGGGTTCGGCGACGATCACCGCCACGTTCCAGCCGGGCACCGACCCGGAAATGGCCCAGGTGGATGTGCAGAACCGCCTCAAGGTCGTCGAGCCGCGTCTGCCCCAGGCCGTGACTCAGCAAGGCTTGCAAGTGGAAAAAGTCTCCGCCGGCTTCCTGCTGCTGGTCACATTGACGTCCAACGACGGCAAGCTTGACGACGTGGCGCTCAGTGATTACCTGGCGCGCAACGTGATGAACGAGCTCAAGCGCCTGGACGGGGTCGGCAAGGCCCAGTTGTATGGCGCCGAGCGAGCGATGCGTATCTGGATCGACCCGCAGAAGCTGATCGGTTTCAACCTCACGCCGGCCGACGTCAACGCCGCGATCAGCGCCCAGAACGCCCAGGTCTCAGCGGGCAGCATCGGTGACTTGCCGGGCACCCACACCCAGGAGATCACCGCGGCGGTGCTGGTCAAGGGGCAACTGTCCACTCCGGCGGAGTTTGCCGACATCGTGCTCAAGGCCAACCCCGACGGCTCCACCGTGCGCATCGGCGATGTGGCACGGGTGGAAGTCGGCAGCCAGGAATACCAGTTCTCCACCCGCCTGAACGGCAAGCCGTCCACCGCCGTCAGCGTGCAACTGTCGCCCGGCGCTAATGCATTGAGTACCGCAACGCTGGTGCGGGCGAAAATGGACGAGTTGTCGCGCTACTTCCCTGCCAATGTGGAATACAAGATTCCCTACGACACTTCGCCCTTTGTCAAAGTCTCGATCACCAAGGTGATCTACACCTTGCTGGAGGCGATGGCGCTGGTGTTCGCGGTGATGTTCCTGTTCCTGCAGAACGTGCGCTACACCTTGATTCCCACGCTGGTGGTGCCGATCGCGCTGATGGGCACCTTCGCCACCATGTTGCTGCTGGGCTTCTCGATCAACGTGCTGACCATGTTCGGCATGGTATTGGCGATCGGCATCCTGGTGGACGATGCCATCGTGGTGGTGGAAAACGTCGAGCGCATCATGGCCACCGAAGGCCTGTCGCCCAAAGAGGCGACGAAGAAAGCCATGGGCCAGATCACCGGGGCCATCATCGGTATTACCCTGGTGCTGGTGGCGGTGTTCCTGCCGATGGCCTTCATGCCGGGTTCGGTGGGCGTGATCTACCAGCAGTTCTCACTGTCGATGGCCACCTCGATCCTGTTCTCCGCTTTCCTGGCCCTGACCTTGACCCCGGCACTGTGCGCCACCTTGCTCAAGCCGATTGCCAAGGGCGAGCACCATGCCAAGGGTGGTTTCTTCGGCTGGTTCAACCAGCGCTTTGAGCACCTCACCAACCGTTATGAAGGTTGGGTGGCCTATGCCCTCAAGCGCAGCGGCCGCTATTTGCTGATCTACCTGGTATTACTGGTGGGCATGGGGCTGTTGTTCAGCCGCCTGCCCTCCTCGTTCCTGCCGGTGGAAGACCAGGGCTACACCATCACTGATATCCAGTTGCCGCCGGGCGCCAGCAAGAACCGTACAGTGCAGGTGGCCGAACAGATCGAGGCGCATAACGCAGGCGAGCCTGGGGTGGGTGACACCACCATGATCATGGGCTTCAGCTTCTCGGGTTCCGGGCAAAACGCCGCGCTGGCGTTTACCACGCTCAAGGATTGGTCAGAACGTGGCAGCGATGACTCCGCTTCCTCGATCGCCGATCGCGCGAACATAGCCTTCAGCGAGCTCAAGGACGCGATTGCCTATGCAATCCTGCCGCCACCGGTAGACGGCCTGGGCACTTCCAGTGGTTTCGAGTTCCGTTTGCAGGACCGCGGTGGCGTCGGCCACGCCGGGTTGATGGCCGCACGTACCGAATTGCTGGACGCTGCAGCGAAAAGCCCGATCCTGGCCAACGTGCGTGAAAGCGCCTTGGCTGAAGCACCACAAGTGCAGCTGGAAGTGGACCGCAAGCAGGCCAACGCCCTGGGTGTGTCGTTTGCCGACGTAGGCAACGTGCTGTCGTCGGCGATAGGTTCGGCGTATATCAACGACTTCCCCAACCAGGGCCGTATGCAGCGCGTGGTGGTGCAAGCCGAAGGCGACCAGCGCAGCCAGGTGGCCGACCTGATGAAAATCCACGTGCGCAACAACGCCGGGAAGATGGTGCCGCTCTCAGCCTTCGTCGAAGCCAAGTGGACCCAGGGCCCCACGCAGTTGACCCGTTACAACGGCTACCCGGCCATCGCCATCAGCGGCGAAGCGGCGCCGGGGCACAGCACTGGCGAGGCCATGAACGAAATCCAGCGTCTGGTCAGCCAACTGCCCGCCGGGCTGGGCCAGGAATGGACGGGCTTGTCGTTGCAGGAGCGCTTGTCCGGTTCCCAGGCCCCGCTGCTGTTGGGCCTGTCGCTGCTGATCGTGTTCCTGTGTCTGGCCGCGCTGTATGAAAGCTGGTCGATTCCCACCTCAGTGTTGCTGGTGGTGCCGCTGGGGGTACTGGGTGCGGTGTTGGCCGTGTCGCTACGCGGGATGCCCAACGACGTATTTTTCAAAGTCGGCTTGATCACCATCATCGGCCTGTCGGCGAAGAACGCGATCCTGATCATCGAGTTCGCCAAGGACCTGTATGACCAGGGCGAGGATTTGATCGACGCCACCTTGAAAGCGGCACGGTTGCGACTGCGCCCGATCATCATGACGTCCCTGGCATTCATCCTCGGCGTGGTGCCATTGGCGATTGCTACGGGGGCCAGCTCGGCCAGCCAGCAGGCGATTGGCACCGGTGTGATTGGCGGAATGATCACGGCGACATTGGCGGTGGTGTTTGTGCCGGTGTTCTTCGTGGTGGTGATGAAGCTGGTGCGCAAGCGCCAGTAATGCCCACACTGTAGGAGCGAGCTTGCTCGCGAAGATCGTCAACGATAACGCGGGCCGTCTGGATGCACGCGGTGTTTTGAAGTTTTTCGCGAGCACGCTCGCTCCTACAGGGATAGGCTATGGTTTCCAGCGTTCTTTGTGAGCCACCATGCCCTTCCTCGCCCGCACCCACCCTCGCCTCTCATCCGCCGCCGTACTGGGCCTTGCGGTCGGCCTCCTGGTGCCGGCCGACACCCTTGCCAGCAAAATCCTGATCGGCTGGAACGCCGGGGTCTGGACCTACCTGATACTGATGCTCTGGTTGACCATTCGCGCCAAGGCCGAAGACGTCAAGCGCATCGCCGAAGTCGAAGACGAGAACGCCGGCCTGGTGCTCTTCATGGTGTGCATCGCCGCCATCGCCAGCCTGGCCACCATCACCTTCGAACTGGTGGGCAGCAAGGACCTGGCCACTTCCGAACGTCTGCTGCATTACGCTTTTACCGGGCTGACAGTGATCGGCTCCTGGCTGCTGATCGGGGTGATTTTCAGCGTGCACTACGCCAGGCTCTATTACACCTGGCAAGGCAAGGAGCCGGCGCTGCGCTTTGCCGAGGGCTTGCTCACCCCCAATTATTGGGACTTCTTGTATTTCTCCTTCACCATCGGCGTGGCTGTGCAGACCTCGGACGTGGGTGTTGCCACCCGTAGCTTGCGTAAAGTGGTGCTGGGGCAATCGTTGATCGGGTTTCTGTTCAACACCGCGATCCTGGGGTTCTCTATCAATATTGCGGCAGGGTTGTTTGGCTAGGCCTGGCTAAGCGTATGGGTAAAGAAAACCGACGAATGGACCGGCAAACCTGTTAGTTCTGACAGTTGTGCAGCGCGTGCTTATGGCGCTGAATTGAATCGCTCACAACCAACCCATCCAAGGGCACGGGGCTGATCCATGTCAACACAACCAATGAACAGTAACTTGGTGCTCAATGGCAACTTCGCCCATCGTGAACGCTATTGGAACGTTACTGCCACCGCTCCAGGCCGAGTTGATTTTTCCCGCCAGCATTGCGTGATCACGGGGCGAGGCCGGGCGGAACAAGACATATCGGTTTCCGATACCGCCGCCTACTCCTTCAGCCTATACACGTTGATTACCTATAACGGCGCCGGGTCAGCCCGACTGGTATGGCAGCCCTCGGGGGCGACTGAAACAATCACGCTAACAGGGAACCATGGCTGGACCCATCATGTGAGCACCTTTCGCCCACCTACCGGCACCACCGGCCTGACGCTACAACTGATGGGTAATGCTGGCGACGTCTGGTTCGATAGCCTCCAACTGGTTGAAGACGGCGGCGTGGTCGTCCCTGTCGAGTTGATCCGTAACGGTGATTTCGCCGACAACGGCGATCATTGGATAGCCAACCGGCCAGTGGGCTCCTCCGTGACATTTTCCGGCAACGAGTGCCAGGCAAACCTCGGGGGGTCCATCGAACAAGAGATCGCGATCACACCCGGCCAGACCTATGATTTTTCCATCGATGCCATGACGCCAACCGGAGGGCACGGTTTCGCGATGTTCCATATTGCACCCGGTAACACGCCACAGATAGAACTTCGGGGGGGGGGCGACTGGGATAATTACACGTCGTCGCTGACCATCCCTGCAGGCGTGACTGAGATCACCTTAGAAGTGATAGGCACCACCTTCCTCGTGGTTGACAACCTGTCCCTGAAATCAGCCCCCGTGCCAACGATTAATCAAAACCGCCCTCATCGCACACACACGTACCGCCCATCGCAGGAGAACCGTACCATGAGCAATGCCAATGCCCGAAAAGCTGCCCGCCAGAAATCCGCAGAACGTTTTTTTCAAGGTTCGATCGGAAGCGAGAACTTCAAGGCGGACTTTCGCAAACATGAATTGAAAAACAACTTCTGGCTGGCGGAAGGCGCCATGAAGATACCGCCCACAGAAACGTCAAGACAGGTGGTCATTTTCAAGTACCCCACTACCACGGACTCCGGCCGTTATCAGTTGGAGAAAGACAGTGACGAACATCAGTTAGCCGTCATCCTGATGACCATTAATGAAACGCCCCTCCCGGCTTATCAAGCACATCGAGGCACCGTCGAATTCTTTCATAATTCCGACGACCATACGGTCACGGGCGCACTCGACGTCTATCTTATGGATGTCAACAACCAAGAACTGCGTGTGCAAATGCTGTTCAGCCTCGATAGAACCACGCGGCGCAGACCTACCCGTGTCAATACCGTTCAACCTCGATAAACCCCGGCATGAAAGTCAACGCCCCGAACCTCGGGGCGTTTTCAAGCATCGTTGAAATCCAGTGGCACAGCCTGATTACCAGCTATATCGCACGCCGAAATTTGCCCCCCATGGCTGATCCACGTGCTTGCCTTGGCCGTAGTCAAAATCTGCATGCAATTGCATATTTTGGGACAGTGTCAGGGCGACACCCACTCCGACCTCGACACGAGACCCCGACAGATTATTGTCAAATGTCTGGTTATTGACCGACACCTTGTTGCTCTTGGCAAATTCGTGGGCAACGCCACCACGCAAGTAAGGCTGAAGCATACTGCCGTCATCCAACATAAAGTCGCGGCCTACTGTCACCCCCAACTTGCCCTGCACGGAGTCGGTGTGGCTACCCTTGGCTTTGAGACCATTGTCCAGGCTATAGCTCTTGCCTTGTACTGTAACCACGGACGCTTGGGCGAAAGGCTCGATAAAGAAATCATTATCCAGCTTGATATGACGGCCCGCTTCCACAGACGCACCCAAGGCATTTGTACTGTATTTGCCCTTCGCTTGCCTGCCGTCGCTCAAACCGACAGTGGAATCATTGTTCAAGCGGTTGGCTTTGATGACGCCGTCAAAATAGTAACCACTCTCCTCATCCAACCAAGTGGCATACAGACCTGCGTAGTAACTCTGCACACTACCCGAAGTACCCCGACTGAGATCCAGATCAGAAGTACTATGGCCCGCCATTACCCCCAGCAGCCATTGGCCTTCTCCCAAGGGGGTATCCGCCCCCAAGGAGAACCCGCGCTGGCTTTGTTCATAGGCACCCGCATCACCACCACTGACCTCATATTTATTGCCATAGGCACGCAACCAACCACCGGCTGCGGCGCCGTTATGCCGAATCTCTCCCATGCGGCTACGCAAAGATGTCATCTCGCCATACCACACGGTTGGTGCAGTGTTGAACAAGGCCAATACCGACCGGGTGCCTGGGCTGACAGTGCGATTATTAGGGTCAAGGAACCAATCATTACCGTCTTGCCGGAGGCCATAGGACCAGGCCCCAACATCCACATTACCGCCTACCAGCGCAAACTGTGCGTCACCGCCACCCGTGTGAACGATATGCACATCACCTGGGTTTACCGGTTCTGTACCGCTGCTGGTAAGCAACAGGTCGTGATGGCCGGTTGCGTCACCCGTAATGTTCAGGAAGTCCGTCAGGCCCTGAGCGAAATCAGTGCCCATCACAAAAGTGCCTTGGCCCGACAAGCTCTTGAGGTCAAGTTGATAGAACGCATCGCTATCCCCAAACTTGACCGTGCTATCGGCAAGGCGCAAATCACCCACCTGGCTATTGCCGGTCATGACCCACATGGACTGCTCGCCAAGACTCAACGACGAAACGTTTTCCAGGCGGCCAGTCAATGAGGCGAGATCAGTGAGCTGAAGGTGAGCCTGGCTACCACTGCTGACAACGACATCGCCCTTGAGCTGGCTATTGGCGATATTCATATTCGCCGTCGAGCCGCCTTTGACTTCCAGCAAGTTGCCATTACCACCGGTGAGCGTCGAACCGTTGCGTACCTCGATATTCGCCACCGCACCCTGGCCCCGAGCACCGTCTACGAGCAACGCAGCACCTGTGGTACCGGTGACATGAGAATCGTCCAGGATAAGGGTATTAGGCCCGGGCGCATGCCGGTCAAACGACATTTCAATACCGTTACGTCCGCCTGAAATATTGCTCCCAGACGCCCGTGCCGCCGAGCTCTCCAACCTCAACCCAAAGCTGTCGGCGCCCGTGCCGATTGACTGACTGCGCACCAACTCCAACGCACTGCCACCAGTAACAACTGCACCACCGGTTGCTCCCACCAGGACACTGCCATTGACCGTCGCGGTGGATATATCGGTTGAGTTTGTAAATTTGCTCACCAGTAAACCATGGTAATCGGCACTGGAAATCATACTGTCGTTGATCTGCGCAGTGCTGCTGAGCAGCGTTACGCCAGTTTCGTAAGCCCCGGAAGCAGTGATACGACTGTTATCGACAGCCACATTAGAGCCGTTCTGAGCGACAACCGTCCCCAGGATCGTACTGTCCGCGCTGACATTCAGGTTCGAGGCATTAGCATAAATGGCCTGCGTCCAGCCCCGTATGACGTTAAGCGTGGCATTTTGCAATTCAAAGGTATCGATATAATCATCGTGCCGGATGGTTTCGGTGCCATTTTCGATCAACCGAGCATGAGCATTTGGCGCCAGAAGCAACAAGGTCACAACAGATGGCACCTGCATCATTGCAACCAAGGGTTTTAATTTAAAGTACGAATTGATCTTCACAAGACACCACTCATTTAACAGGCATTCCAGAACGGAACTGTTCGGCCTATTTCCAGAGGGGTGGAGCCAGGCCATTCAAGGCCGCAAAGTTACAGATCAGGCTTACCCTAATATGTAGGATTAATCCGAACATAAGGGTAGAGATGGGGAGATTAGCTGTGTGAAAGTGCAAAGCGCGTGCAGTGCAACCGAAGGGTGCCGAAGCACCCCGCAGTCCGCAGTCTATTGTTCTACCAGGCCGTCTTCCAATGCAGTGGGTGGTTGCTCCTCGCAAAAAAACCCGTTCAAGTCGGTGAACCGTGTACGGGTCCAGGCTCTTACCGAAGGCTGCTCTCCTTCTCCCGGGATCGGCACAAAATAGTGAAAGTCCACCGAATTGCGCGCCGCTGGCCGAAGGGCCGTATAGGGGATCTTTATGTCGAAACCGTTGGAAACCATATCGGGCGTCAGCGGCAACGAGCTTAGGGCCAGTGTATTGCCCAACTGAGTGTCTCCGGTAATGTCACTGAATACGCGGAATTCGCATCGAACGACCATGTGCTCTTGGAAATACACTGTATTACCAGGAACCCTGACCGTCGCCTCGCGAGTCGCTCGATTGAGGTCGGTACACGCCAAAAATGCGGTCGCCTTGACGAACCTTGGCTCTTCCAATACGACTTTGTTGGCCGCCACAACTACATTCTGCGCAAGTGAGCGCTGGGTATTGTCATTAGTCGGCCATCCCAGCGTATAGAACACTGGGAGCGTTCTATTGCCGACTTCACGAATGATTGACCAAGGCACCGTTCGCGTAAGAGTGTCACCGCCCCCTTCGTTCGTCAGTGTCAACTCATCAAACTGGTGGGCCAGATCCCCCCAATACCATTTGATTATCGTACCCGGCGCGGGAAGAGGGGTGCTCCAAAGCACGGTCTCGATAGTCGCGTCCCTATTGAAGTCAGCGTCTGTGAGCTCATTTTCCTTAGTCGGATCAACGCCGAAGACCCGCACGCGCGCGAGCAAACTGTTTTCCGGATCTTCACCCGGAGCAGGGCCAGGCGCAGAAAAATCGACATCAATAGTGTGAGTAGGCGCATCGGTTGATGTCCCATTGCGATCAACAAAATAGTCGATGGTCATGGGAATCTCGCCAGCACCTCCACCGTAATGGGCCAAAAGAGTATCACTGCCGACAGGCAGCATTAACGGGAAAGGCAGATAAAGCTTAACGTCAAAACGTTCCGGAGCCTGCGTGCCGATGGTCAATTCGATTACGTCAATGTCGGTTAAATTATTTTCATATTCTGGAATAGCAATGAAAACCCCGTTTGGCTCATAAAGGTCTTGCAAATCAAGCAGCCCGTCACCAGGAAGAAGCGCCAACGGCACATAGGCTTCCTGCGGATCAGGGGCTGGTGTCAGGTTCAACTCAATTCGCGCAGGTACCGAGTCTTTGCTGACATTCCCTGCAAGATCCCACAGGCGGTAGAACAAGTAGTTCTGCCCTCCTTTATTACCAGTAATCAGGTTCCACGGCAGCGTAAAACTCAACGAGTCGTCCACAGGAAAGGTGTCAATAGGCTCAGACAGCTGTGAAGAAAATTCCGATGAAAAAAAGACTTCGATATCATCACCGGCGCGCCGAGAGATGGGATAGTCGCGAAATGTACATTCCATCCCGGCTGGGTGATCGTCCACATCCTGCTCAGTAATTTCACCTTTCGACTCCAAATAAGCAGGGAACAAGGGCGCTGCCGGGTGCCTGGGGTCTTCTGGCGGGGTAAGGTCGACCTCCAGGGGAGCACCTCTTAACAATCCCGTCTGCGAGTTACCTTCATGAATGACATAGCCGACCTCATGCTCCCCTTCCACCAAACGGGCCGCCGGAATATCACGGGTGAACGGTTGACCAATAGGTTGGTGGCCAGGAAAAGCTGGATTAAAGTCTACAATGTACATCGGCGCCCCCCAGTTCGTTGCGCCTTTACCGCGCATATGCACTGCGAGTCTGGTGATTGCCGGGTCAATGCCTTCGTCATCTGCAAACTGCCCAATATCGAAGGTTACAGTAAGCGGTTTCTTCGACGCCTCCTTAGTAATCAACCCATCATTATTCAACGCATCAAACGTGGGCAGGGGCATCGCCAGCACACCCGCTCTGCGCTGGCACAGCAGTTCTTTATTGGCCTTGCGCGATGCAATGGCGGCCTTTTGTTTCTTACTCAACGTTGCCATCTGTATTCTCCTTTTGCACTGAGTAACACCAAGACAATCGAACAAACACATGCCTTCGAAACAAGACACGTTTCAAATAGAACAACTGTTGCGCTGCCACTGCCAAACGCTGCAACTTACATCGACGACCAACTACTCAAGTCGGCTTATACCTCTAGTCTTCAGGGCCATCACCATTCGGCCCGCAATAGATATTGCCCACTCTTTTACGATCAATTTTTGCATAGCGTAATCTTGAGGAACCTATCACTCTGTTTTTGCGCCACAACGTATAGATAACCGACACCGAACTTCCCGGGCTCTGGGGATCTGGTGACTTGATGGGTTTAATCTTCTCGTCATAGTTGCGTTGTTCGAAGGTATAACCTTTTTTCGCCTCTTCTTCAGTCAGCCGATGCGTCAGGGTATCCGCAGTTGATGTAATCGCCTGTCCCCCTCCCGCAAACTCTTCATAGCCCTGCCACTCCACGACAAGATCGTCATCTTTGCGAAAGACCGTTTCCGGAAGAATCTGGACAGGTATGTGATCCCACATAGCCGGGTTAGCGTCACAGCCTATAAACATATTGCTATTGGCACTTGGAAACTCAACACGCCTTAATACCTGTGGAGGGACAACATCGACCATGACTTCAGTAAAATTGGAAAGCTGCTCATTAACGCCGTTGAATGTCGAGTAGTACACTCGTAGTTTTTCATCATTCCCTGCATCGACAATCACCTGCCAGGGAATATCACTGAACGTCACGCGTACGCCTTCAGCATCGCCACTACCGGTATCCACAATATAACTTGCCACCGGCTTATCCATACTGGGGAAGCCACCCCAGAACAACTCCAACACCTCACCATCACGAGGCTGGTGATAAAGCAGGACGCTGGCATATACGCGCTGATCCTTATCACGTATATCAATATGGTTGTCCGTCTTCGAGCCCTCGCCAAACACAGTCACTGTTGGCAAGTCGAGGTTAAGCAACGCGGGGGCGTTGATATGGTCTTGCCCTGCAACCCTGAAGTCCCAACGGATTAACGTAGGGGGGCTGGGCAACGTGGGCGTATTGCTGCCGTACCGTGTAATGGTGTAGGTGGCCGAACCTTCTGCGAACCCCATGCCCATCGCTATCAACTTCGACCACGGGATACCGGCGCCGAACGGCATCTCGGTAACCTCCTGCGCATCAAGCAGGGTACTGCCCCACCGAATGGTGACAAGATCGCGAGCATTCCAGTTGTCATACTGAACGTTGGCCACCACACCAATCCGCGCATCGTGCCGATTGATCAAGCCACTTGCCATGGCAGGGATGACAAGAGGTTTGAGGTCTGAGGGCGCTTCCTTTAATCGGACTTCAACGGGCGACTGGTCGGACCTGGGGCCTCGATTACCGGAGCGATCTTGAAGGCGCAGGTGAACGTATTGAGTTCCGTTGCGGTACAGGCGAAACAAATCCACAAGAATGGGAATAACAAGTGGGCTATTTTCGTCGGGAAACTCTACATAGCCACTCGGTGCACTGTCAGGTGGAGGACTTTGGTCCGAAATATAATAATAAACCCTGTCATAAGCCCGCCGGCCGAGGTAAGCAGACAATACCAAATCGACTGTGCGATGCCGGGCCGCGTAGTCCTCATCTATCGTACCCACCGGGAAGGCAGGCGTTGGCGGCGTAACGTTATTGTTTGGCGGCGTCCGGTCAATTACCAGGGTACGGAAGTCCGAGGTTGTGGGTATACCGGTTTCGTCGGTGATCCGATAAGCCAGCCGGACGGTACCGTCATTTTCCAGATAGTCGCGCGGCACGGTGACGGAAAAAGGGAAAGGCTTGGTAATGGGGCCATCCCACCGCTCCTTGAAAGGAGGGACACCTTCGCCTCCGCTGCGTGACCAAACGATTTCGACAATATTGAATTCACCGGCCTGCGCAGCGTCATCCCACAGTTGCGGAATGCGCACAACAAGATCGGTATCAAGATATTGATGAGGTATATAACCCTCAGGAATCGGCGGATTAGCATCATCCAGGATGGGCACCTCTATATCGACCAATCGGAAAATGCCGTTGCGTGAAAGTCTACTTCCAGTGGTTTTTTGAGCGCTCATCAGACTCTCCCGTCAGACCGCTTGTACCTACACCCCAAAGGCGTGCTTGCGACCAATTAAACGCGCAATCTGCGGTATCGAATACTGTCAGAACTAACAGGTAGGCACTGCCATTCGTCGCTTGGTAGCTGATTCCACCCACATCGGATGCTTGACGAAACGGTTGACTTGAGGTTTCCTGAAACCGGTTTCAGCCCGGGTATTCCCGACTGAGGCCCAGAAAACTCCAATAAGAAAGGCCCGCGACCGTGACTCCTTTTTCCGCCGCCCAGCGCACCCGTGTCACCATGCTCGACGTCGCCCAACGCGCCGGCGTGTCCAAAGCCAGCGTGTCGCGTTTTATCGGCGATGACCGCGCCCTGCTCTCCGACGCGATCGCGCTGCGCATCGAGCAAGCCATCGAACAGCTTGGCTACCGCCCCAATCAGATGGCCCGTGGTTTGAAACGTGGCCGCACCCGCCTGATCGGCATGCTGGTGGCCGATATCCGCAACCCCTATTCCATCGCCGTGATGCACGGCGTCGAAACCGCCTGCCGTCAGCACGGCTACAGCCTGGTGGTGTGCAACACCGACCGTGATGACGAGCAAGAGCGCCAACACCTGGCGGCGCTGCGCTCGTACAACATCGAAGGCTTGATCGTGAACACCCTGGGCCATCACCTCGACCAACTGCTGGAGCTGCAACAGGAAATGCCTCTGGTGCTGGTGGACCGCAAGGTCGCGCCGCTGCACAGCGACCTGGTGGGCCTGGATAACCCGGCGGCGGTGCGCATGGCGGTGGAACACCTTGAGCAGCAGGGTTACCGCGACGTGCTGCTCGTCAGCGAGACCACCGACGGCACCAGTTCACGTTTGGAGCGCCTGGAGAGTTTCAATCACGAAATTGCCAAGCGCCCGGCGTTGACAGGCGCCGTGGTTGAACTGGATGGCAACCTGGAAAAGCGTCTACAAGCCTTTCTCGCCAACCCCGGCCCCAAGGCACTGTTTTGCGCCAACGGCGTGGCCGCACTGGCCTGCACCCGGGTGCTCAAGGCGCTGGGCTGCGACCTGTTCGGCGAGGTGGGCTTGATCGCCCTGGATGATCTGGACTGGTACCCGCTGGTGGGCAACGGCATCACCGCCCTCGCCCAACCGACGCAAGCGATTGGCGCCAGCGCCTTCGACTGTTTGCTCAAGCGCCTGCGCGGCGATACCGCCCCCACCCGAACCCTGGATTTCTTACCCGAGCTGATTATCCGCGGCTCGACGCCCCCTTATGACCCTGGCTTTACTGTGGCGAGGGAGCTTGCTCCCGCTGCGGTGCGAAGCGCCGCCAAGAGCCGGTGACTGCTGCGCAGTCAAACGGGGGCAAGCCCCCTCGCCACAAACAGTCAGTGTGTTCTTGTTGATAAAAATGAAACCGGTTTCAGAGGTAAACAACAATGCATAAATACCCCGTCTCCATCAGCCTTTCCAGCTACGGCGCCGACCTGGTTCGCCAGCAGGGCCAATTGAGTTTTGTCGCGCTGCTCTGCGCTGCCGGTGCCCAGCGCATTGAATGGCGTGAGGAGCTGCTGACCGAAGAACACCCCGCCACCCTGGCCCAGGCCGCTGCCGCGCAAGGCCTGGACAGCGTGTTTTCCTCGCCCCTGGAACTCTGGGTCGCCGGCCGAGCCCAGCCCAATGCCGAGCTGGCCGCTACCCTGGACCGCGCCCAGGCCTTTGGCTCGGGTTGGCTGAAGGTGTCCCTCGGTTACTTCACCGACACAAACGACTTGGAAAGCCTGCACGCCTTGCTCAATCGCCACCCGGTCAAGCTGCTGGTGGAAAACGACCAGACCCTGCACGGTGGGCGCATTGAACCGATGCAACGGTTTTTTACCGAAGTCGAACGCCTGGGCCTGCCGGTGAAAATGACCTTCGATATCGGTAACTGGCAGTGGCAAGACCAGTCCGCGCTCACTGCTGCGCGGTTGCTGGGCCGGCATGTGGATTACCTGCACTGCAAGGCCGTGGCCCGTCGCGCCGATGGCAAGCTCGTCGCCTTGCCGCCGGGCGCCACCGACCTGCATCTGTGGGAACAACTGCTTAAACACATGACTCAAGGTATTACCCGGGCAGTGGAATTTCCGTTGCAGGGCGATGACCTGATCGAAGTCACCGCGCAACAGGTCGCGACCCTGGCCCGCCTTGGCCAACCCCATGTGGAGAACGCCCATGTCTGAGATCGATATCCTGTCGTTTGGCGAAACCATGGCGATGTTTGTCGCCGAACAGACCGGCGACCTGGCGCAGGTCGGGCAGTTTCACAAACGCATTGCCGGCGCCGACAGCAACGTCGCCATCGGCCTGTCGCGCCTGGGGTTCAACGTGGCCTGGCTGAGCCGCGTGGGTAACGACTCCCTCGGGCGTTTTGTGGTCGATACCCTGACTAAAGAAGGACTCGATTGCCACCATGTGGCCGTCGACCCGCTGAACCCCACCGGCTTTCAACTCAAATCCCGGGAAGAGGCCGGCGCCGACCCTCAAGTGGAGTACTTTCGCAGAGGCTCGGCGGCCAGCCACTTGTGCATCGATGCCATCCATCCGACGCTGCTGCAAGCCCGCCATCTGCACGCCACCGGCATTCCGCCAGCGCTGTCCGATGCCACTCGCGCACTGTCGTTCGAGCTGATGACCCAAATGCGCAAGGCCGGACGCAGTGTGTCGTTCGACCCGAACCTGCGCCCGTCCCTGTGGGCCAGCCAGGCGCAGATGATCCGCGAAATCAATGCGCTGGCTGCTTTGGCCGACTGGGTCCTGCCGGGCCTGGGCGAAGGTCGCCTGCTGACCGGTTTTGACGACCCGGAAGACATCGCCGCGTTCTATCTCGACCAGGGCGCCGAAGCCGTGGCGATCAAGCTCGGCGCCGAGGGCGCCTATTACCGCACCCATATGGACCAGGGTTTTGTCGCCGCCGTACCGGTGGCCAAGGTCGTGGATACCGTGGGCGCCGGCGATGGCTTTGCCGTGGGCATGATCAGCGCCCTGCTGGAAAACTTGAGCTTCCCCGAGGCCGTACAGCGCGGTAACTGGATCGGCAGCCGCGCCGTGCAGAGCCGTGGCGATATGGAAGGTTTGCCGACCCGCGCTGAATTACCCACCCGATCCGTTGCGTGACCCATTACCTGTTGCCACAACTACAACAAGCTCAGGAGCAACCCCATGGAAACCGTGAAACTCGCCACCCGTCGCTGGTGGTACATCATGCCTATCGTGTTTATCACCTACAGCCTGGCCTACCTCGACCGCGCCAACTACGGCTTCGCCGCCGCGTCCGGCATGGCCGAAGACCTGATGATCACGCCAGGCATGTCTTCGCTGCTCGGTGCGCTGTTTTTCCTTGGCTACTTTTTCTTCCAGGTGCCGGGGGCGATCTACGCGCAAAAGCGCAGCGTCAAGAAACTGATCTTCGTCAGCCTGATCCTCTGGGGCGGCTTGGCGACACTGACTGGCGTGGTGTCCAACGCCTACATGCTGATCGTCATCCGCTTCATGCTCGGGGTGGTCGAGGCCGCCGTGATGCCGGCCATGCTGGTGTACCTGTGCCACTGGTTCACCCGTGCCGAACGCTCACGGGCCAACACGTTCCTGATCCTCGGCAACCCGGTCACCATGCTGTGGATGTCGGTGGTGTCGGGCTACCTGGTGCAGCATTTCAGCTGGCGCTGGATGTTCATCATCGAGGGCCTGCCGGCGGTGTTGTGGGCGTTTATCTGGTGGAAGCTGGCCGATGAGCGCCCCAAGGATGCCAAGTGGCTGAGCGACGCCGAAAAGCACAGCCTGGAAACCGCCCTCGCCGCCGAGCAGGTGGGGATCAAGGCCGTGAAAAACTACGCCGAGGCGTTCCGTTCGCCCAAGGTGATCATTCTCGCGTTGCAGTTTTTCTGCTGGAGCATTGGCGTGTACGGCTTCGTGCTGTGGTTGCCATCAATCCTCAAGGCCGGTTTGCAGATGGACATGGTCGAAGCCGGCTGGCTCTCGGCCCTGCCCTATCTGGCGGCGGTGATTGGCATGCTCGTGGTGTCCTGGGGTTCGGACAAGCTGCAGAAACGTAAGCGTTTTGTCTGGCCGCCGCTATTGATTGCGTCGATTGCCTTCTACGCGTCCTACGTGCTGGGCGCCGAACACTTCTGGTGGTCCTACACACTGCTGGTGATCGCCGGGGCCTGCATGTATGCACCCTACGGCCCGTTTTTCGCCATCGTCCCGGAAATCCTCCCGGCCAACGTCGCCGGTGGTGCCATGGCGCTGATCAACAGCATGGGCGCCCTGGGCTCGTTCGGTGGCTCATACCTGGTGGGCTACCTCAACAGCAGCACCGGCTCGCCCGGCGCTTCGTACCTGCTGATGAGCGGCGCGCTGCTGCTTTCCGTGGTGCTGACGATTTTCCTCAAGCCCGGCGCCAGTGACCGCTCGCCGACGCCAACCCTGGAGTTGAAGGTAAAAACCTCATGAAAAAATCTGTCGTGCTGTACAAAAAACTGTCCACGCCGCTCATGGCTCGCCTGCACGAACAGGTCGACGTCACGCTGATTGACGCACTGGATGAAACCGGCCTGGCCAAGCTGCGCGATGCCCTCCCCACCGCCCACGGCCTGCTGGGTGCAAGCCTGCGCCTGGATGCCCAGTTGCTCGACCTGGCACCCAAGCTGGAAGCAGTGGCCAGCGTCTCGGTGGGCGTCGACAACTACGATATCGATTACCTGACCCAACGCGGCATCCTGCTCAGCAACACCCCGGACGTACTCACCGAAACCACCGCCGACACCGGCTTTGCGCTGATCCTGGCCACCGCCCGGCGCGTGGTCGAGCTGGCCGACATGGTGCGCGCCGGCCAATGGAACAAAAACATCGGCCCGGCGCATTTTGGCAGCGATGTACATGGCAAGACCCTGGGCATTATCGGCATGGGCCGCATCGGCGAAGCCCTGGCCCAACGCGGGCATTGTGGCTTCGGCATGCCAGTGATCTACCACAGCCACTCGCCCAAGCCGGCGGTTGAAGCGCGCTTTGGCGCGCAGTACCGCAGCTTGCAGGACTTGCTCAAAGAGGCTGATTTTGTCTGCCTGACCCTGCCGTTGACCGCTGAGACCGAGAAGTTGATTGGCGCCGAGGAATTCGCGCTGATGGGGCCGGAGACGATTTTTATCAATATCTCCCGAGGCAAGGTGGTGGACGAGGCGGCACTGGTGCAGGCGTTGCAGCAACGCACTATTCGCGCGGCGGGGTTGGATGTGTTTGAGAAGGAGCCGCTGGATCACGCGTCGCCGTTGTTGCGGTTGAACAATGTGGTAGCCACGCCGCATATTGGTTCGGCCACCCATGAGACGCGGGAGGCGATGGCCAAGTGTGCGGTGGAGAATCTCCTGGCGGCATTGGCTGGCGAAAAGCCGGTAAACCTGGTGAATCCAGGGGCATGGCGGCACTGACACAACACAAGAGCAAAGGTGGAAGCTGGCTTGCCTGCGATAGCCATAAGTATCTACACAACTCTGAAGCGATCGACGGTAACCACGATGCTAAGCGAGCCGCTCTTGATCTGGCTTTTGATCTGAAGCGCCCCGTCAAACCACGCTGGCCGAACGCAGGCTTGAAGTCGTGGGCAACCCGGCAGGACGCCGGGTTAGCCGCCCCGCGCCATGGATGGCGCGTGGCGGCGGCCCACGACTTCAAGCCTGCGTTCGGGCACACCGAGCCTAGGCGAGGTGCCGAGTGGTGGGGCGAAGGCCTTTTGGTTACTTTTGGGCCTTTCCAAAAGTGCCCCGCTGTAAGAGCGGAACCATAGGTGGCCGTTACCGCAGGAACGGATATGTACGCGGTCAGATCCAACATCCTGGTCGGCTGTAAGGCCGCCATCGCAGGCAAGCCAGCTCCCACATTTGGATTGCGGCGCGTCAGTTAGATCAGCGTCGGCTGTCAGTCCGTCACGGGAGCAAGCGCCCTCGCCACAGGTCCAGCACCGGCCCAAGTTGTGTAGATCCCTATGCTGCGATAGCGGTAAGCCAACCCATGATGTGCCGACTGTAAGATTGCTATCGCAGGCAAGCCAGCTCCCACAGGGTGTTGTGGCAGCAGTTAGACGACGAACCTCGCCACCATCCCATTCAAATCCACCGCCAGCCTCGACAGTTCATGGCTGGCCGCGCTGGTCTGGTTGGCGCCCGCCGCCGACTGGGTGGCCAGGTCGCGGATGTTGACCAGGTTGCGGTCCACCTCGCGGGAGACCTGGGCCTGTTCTTCCGAAGCGCTGGCAATCACCAGGTTGCGTTCGTTGATCAGGCTGATGGATGCAGTGATCTGCTCCAGTGAGGCGCCGGCTGCGCGTGCCATTTCCAGGGTGGTCTGGCTGCGCTGGTTGCTCTGCTGCATGGACTGCACCGCCTCCCCGGTACCGTTCTGGATGCCGGCGACCATTTTCTCGATTTCCTGGGTCGACTGCGCGGTGCGATGGGCCAGGGCGCGCACTTCATCGGCGACCACCGCAAAGCCCCTTCCGGCCTCGCCGGCACGGGCGGCTTCAATCGCTGCGTTGAGCGCCAGCAGGTTGGTTTGCTCGGCAATCGCGCGGATCACATCCAGCACCTTGCCGATATCCCGGCCCTGAGCGGCCAGGCCCTCGATCATCGCGGAGGTGTTCTGCACGTCCTGAGTCATGGTCTGGATCGCGCCGACGGTTTCCATCACCCGATCACGGCCTTCCCGCGCCGCCTGGTTGGACTGCCCGGACGCCTCGGAGGTGGAAACCGCGTTACGCGCCACCTCCTCCACTGCCGCCGTCATCTCATTGACGGCCGTGGCGGCCTGGTCGATTTCATTGTTCTGCTGTTGCAGGCCACGGGAGGCCTCCTCGGTGACCGCGCTCAACTCTTCCGCCGCCGAAGCCAGTTGCGTGGCCGAACCCGCGATGTGCTGGATGGTCTGGCGCAGGCTGGCTTGCATGGTCGACAGCGCACTGAGCAACCGCGCCGGTTCGTCCTTGCCATCGTCCTCGATGGTTTTGCTGAGGTTGCCGGCGGCGATGGTCTCGGCCACTTCCACGGCCTTGCGCAGCGGGGTCACGATGCTGCGGGTCAACAACCAGGCCAGCAGCACGGTGAGCAATGCCGCCACCACGGAGACCGCCACCACGCCGGTGATCGCGCCCTCGTAGCTTTGCCCAGCATCCTCGTCGGCCTGCTTGGCGTCGGCCGCATTGATGGCGATCAGCTTGTTCAGTTGCTCGCCCATCTGGTCAGTGCCGTCCTTGATACGGCTGTTGATCAGGGCGCGCATCTCATCGACCTTGCCCTGCTTGGACAATGCCACCATCTCGGCCTGGGCTTTGAGGTAGTTGTCCAGGGTGACGCCGAAGGCTTTGTACAGCGCAGCCTCCTCCGCGCCCGCAGGCAGCGTGGCGTATTTGGCCTGGGCGGTCTTGACCTTGTCAGCCAGCACGCCAATGCGCGTCTCGGCTTCCTGCAGGGCGGCAGGCTCGCGGTTGACCAGCACGCGAAACGACAGGATGCGCATGCGCAGCACGTTTTCGGTGATGGTGCCCAGGTGAGTCATGCTGGGCAGCTGGTTCGCGCTCATGTCCTGGGAGGATTGGCGCATTTGCGTCATACGGTTGACCGCAAACACGCCCAACAGCACCACTAGAACCGCAATGAAGGCAAAACCGATAAACGCACGAGGGGCAATATTCAGGTGACGGAGGGACATAGGGCTGCTCTCAGAAGTAGTGTTTGCGAGCATCCTTGCCGCGAAACGATCCGTCAGCGTCAACGCGCTGCCCAGACCTTGGTCACCACTGTTGTCGTTGTAGTGTGGGCCTATGCTTGATATCGGCTGGGCCACGGCTTTAGCGCAGGGTTTTTATAAATATTTTTTTACACTTCAGGCGCCTGGCACTTTCTGGCATCCTGCGCCTCCATTTTCTGACCCGAGCCATCATTTTGTCTGACGCTCAAGCCCCCCGCCCGCGCTATAAATCCGACCTCATGTACGGCCTCGAAGACCGCCCGCACTTCACCGCCGCGATTTTTGCCGCGTTGCAGCATGTGTTGGCAAGTTTTGTCGGCATCATCACGCCCACCCTGATCGTCGGCGGCGTACTGGGGCTGGAAAGCGAAGTGCCGTACCTGGTGAGCATGGCGCTGTTTGTATCGGGGCTTGGCACCTTTGTGCAGGCGCGCACTTTCGGGCCGGTGGGTTCGGGGCTGTTGTGCCTGCAAGGCACCAGTTTTTCTTTTATCAGTGTGATTTTGAGCGCCGGGTTCATGGTCAAGGCCCGGGGCGGCGGCACCGATGAAATCCTCTCGACGATCTTTGGCATCTGCTTTTTCGCGGCGTTTATCGAAGTGGTGCTCAGCCAGTTCATCGGCAAACTGCGCAAACTGATCACCCCGGTGGTGACCGGCACCATCATCACCTTGATGGGCTTGTCGCTGATCAAGGTGGCAGTCACCGACATGGCTGGCGGCTATGGCGCCAGCGACCTCGGCGCCGCAGGCAACATGGGCCTGGCGGCTTTGGTGCTGCTGACCATCGTGGTACTCAACCGCTTCAACAACCCGTTCCTGCGCCTGGGTTCGATCGTGATCGGCCTGACCCTGGGCTTCGTAGTGGCGTGGCTGCTGGGCCGCGTCGACATGGCCGCCCTGCCCCAGGTGCCGCTGATCAGCGTGCCGGTGCCGTTCAAGTATGGTTTCTCGTTCGACTGGGTGGCGTTTATCCCGGTGGCGGTGATCTTCCTGATTTCGCCCCTGGAAGCCGCCGGTGACCTGACCGCCAACTCGATGATTTCCCAGCAACCGGTCAAGGGCCCGCTGTATATCAAGCGCATCAAGTCCGGCCTGCTGGCCGACGGCCTGAACTCCGCGATGGCCGCCACCTTCAACAGCCTGCCGATGGTGACCTTTGCCCAGAACAACGGCGTGATCCAATTGACCGGCGTGGCCAGCCGCTACGTGGCGTACTTCATTGCTGGCCTGCTGGTGCTGCTGGGGTTGTTCCCGATGATCGGCGCGGTGCTGCAACTGATGCCCAAGCCCGTATTGGGCGGCGCGACCCTGATCATGTTCGGCACCGTGGCCGTGGCCGGGATCAAGATCCTCGCCGAAGCGGGCCTGCATCGGCGTAATGTGCTGATCGTGGCAATTTCCCTAGGCATGGGCCTGGGCGTCGCCGCGGTGCCCGAAGTGCTGCGCGAGCTGCCCAAGGCGCTGCACAACATCTTCGAATCGCCGATCACCGTGGGTGCATTCTGTGCAATCCTGCTGAACATTTTCCTGCCCGAAGAGTTCATAGAGCTGGAAGAAGATGAATTCGAGCCGGAGTCCTCTACCCTCAAGGTCATGCAGGACCCGGACGTCACCCAAAAGTAGGAGCATTTCTTTATGCGCAAGCTCATGGTTCTATCGCTGTTGCTGCTGACCTTGAGCGCCTGTGCACTGTTTCCCAACCGCGACCCGGTGAACATCAATGTGGTGGGCATCGAGCCGCTGCAAAGCCAGGACCTGGAAGTGCGTTTTGCCGTGAAACTGCGGGTGCAAAACCCCAATGAAGCGGCAATCGACTACAACGGCGTGGCCCTGGACCTGGAGGTCAATGGCCGGCCACTCGCTTCTGGCGTCAGCGATCAGGCTGGCAGCATCCCACGCTTTTCTGAAACCGTACTGATGGTGCCGGTCAGCGTTTCGGCGTTTTCGGTGTTGCGCCAGACCCTGGGCCTGAGCCAGACCCAAAGCCTGAACAACCTGCCCTACGTGCTGCGCGGCAAACTGGCGGGAGGCCTGTTTGGCACCATGCGCTTTGTAGAGCGTGGCACCCTGGACTTGCCGAACACCGCCACCTGGTAAGTGGCTGAAAACCAAATGTGGGAGCTGGCTTGCCTGCGATGGCGGTGCGTCAGTTACAGAGGAATTGAATGACACGCCGCTATCGCAGGCAAGCCAGCTCCCACAGGTTGATTGCGTTTAGTCAGTGATACAGCGAACGCCTGGCTTGGCGCGCTCGTCTACCACCAATTCAAAAACATCCGGCCGGGCGTAATGCCCCACTACGTCGTAGTCGTAGCGGGCCCGCACCAACTGATCAGTATCGATCTGCGCCGTCAACAACCCCGCCTCGCCCACCAACGGCCCCGCCAAAATATCGCCCATGGGCCCGACGATCACGCTGCCGCCGGCAATCAACGGACGTTCCACCGGCCAGTTGGCAACCTCCACACCCAAGGCTTCGGGCGATGCCTGCACCTGGCAGGCGCTGACCACAAAGCAACGCCCTTCATGGGCAATATGGCGCATGCTCACCTGCCACATTTCGCGCTCGTCCACGGTGGGTGCACACCACACCTGAACGCCCTTGGCATACATCGCGGTGCGCAGCAACGGCATCATGTTTTCCCAGCACACCGCGCCGCCGATACGCCCCACCGCGGAGTCGATCACCGGCAGGGTCGAGCCGTCGCCCCTGCCCCAGATAAGCCGCTCGGTGCCGGTCGGCATCAGCTTGCGGTGCTTGGCCACCAGGCCGTGCGAGGGTTCGAAATACAACACCGTGCAGTACAGCGTGCTGCCACTGCGTTCGATCACGCCCAGCACCAGGCTGGCACCGGTACGCGCCGACATCCCGGCCAGCGCCTCGGTCTCTGGCCCCGGCACGTCAATGGCATTGGCAAAATACCGCGCAAAGGCTTCCCGGCCCTCGGGCAGGCGATAACCCAATTGCGTGCCAAAGCTTTCGCCCTTGGGATAGCCGCCCAGCAACGCCTCGGGCATGACCACCAAGTGCGCGCCACTGCGCTGGATTTGATCCTGATAGGCCAGGATCTGCGCCAGGGTTTCAGCCTTGCCGCCAGGCAAGGCGCCGATTTGCAGGGCTGCGACAGTCGATACGGGCATCAGGCTCACTCCGATAGATAGGGGTTGCCCATTCTCCAGCCAGACTCGATCATGAATAAAGCCCACCTCAGTGCTAAATGATATGAGCCAAATGAATATCGCCCAGGTTGACCTGAACCTGCTCAAAACCTTTGAAGCCCTGCACGACGAGTCCAGTGCCAGCCGTGCGGCGCTGCGTTTGGGCGTGACGCAGTCGGCGATCAGCGCGGGCTTGCGGCGTTTGCGCGAGCTGTATGGTGACCCTTTGTTCGTGCGCACCGGACGCGGCCTGGCGCCCACATTGCGTGCCAACCAGTTGAAACCGGTGATCAGTGAGGCATTGGATCGCTGCCGCCAGAGCCTGGCGATGATCAGCCCGCAAAACCTGCACTACGAGGGCCGCTCGGTGGTGCTGGGGCTGTCAGATGACTTCGAGATTGCCTATGGCCGAAGCCTGATGGAGGCCATCGCACTGCGCCTGCCCAAGCTACGGGTGATCTTTCGCCAGACCTACAGCCAGATCGTCGCCGCCGCCCTGCTCGACCGCACGCTGGACCTGGCCATTACCGCCGGCGGTTTTACCGAGCGCAGGCTGAGCCGACAGGTGCTGGGGGAAGGTGACTATCGTTGCCTGGTAGACCCCCATAGCCTGGCGCCGGGCGAGGAGACTATCGACCTGCAAGGGTTTGTCACACGGGAACATGTATTGGTGTCGTCAGGCGGGTTTATCGGCATTACCGATGAAGGCTTGGCGGCGCACGGGCTGCGCCGCCACGTGTGCGCGTCCACCAGCCACTTTGCCGCGCTGCCGTATCTGCTCAAAGGCAGCACCGCAGTAGCAACCATTCCCGGGCATGCGGCCCACGTCATTGCGCAAATGACCGGCCTGCGCGTGCTGCCCTGCCCGCTGGCGCTACCGCATTACCCGGTGGAGTTGGGCTGGCGCACCCAGGCTCAGTTGGACCCGTTGCTGCTCAAGGTGCGCGAAGCGATTGTGGCGTGCTTTACTTTGCCGCCGCCATCAGCTTGTTGACTTCACTGCGCACCATGTTGGAAAACTCCGGCGGCGACATGCCATCGAGTTCGGCACGTACCCATTCGGCCCACTTGCCCTTGCGTTTGGCGCGCTCACCGAACAAGCGCGCGGCTTCGCCTTTGGCCTTGCCCAGGTTGGTTTGCCACAGGTCGTAGAGGCGCGACTTTTCATCTTCCAGCTCGGCGCGTTCGGCGAGGGTCTTGTTGGCGAGATTGAAGCTCATGTTGAATTACCTGCTGCACAAATAGGTGACATCTTACACTGTAGGCCCAAAGTTCCCGATCCGGATTTTGCCTCGGATGAGCGCGCCGGCAAAAAAACTGCAACTTTTGCCACCGCCCGATACTCCATTGTTCACTGCCACATCCACCTGCAAGGAGTCACTCAATGGCCCGCAAAACCGCCGCCCAAGCTGTCGAAGATCAAATCAAGGACCAAGCGTTCAGCGAACTGAGCGCATTGATCGAAGAGTCGGACAAACTGCTTAAAAGCAGCGCATCCCTGGTGGGCGAGGAAGGTGAAACCCTGCGCGAGCAGGTTGCCATCAAACTCAAGCAAGCCCTGGAATCGGTGTCCAACGTGCGTGAACGCAGCAAGCCGGTTGTGGATGCCACCGAGACTTACATCGGTGGGCACCCATGGCAGACCGTGGCCATTTCCGCAGGCTTTGGCCTGGTGGTCGGCCTGTTGCTGGGTCGCCGTAACTGATCCATTCAGGCTGCGCATCGCGCAGCCTGTTTCACCCCGCCGCCAACGCCCTCAACTCGCGCAACGCCTGCGCGTCCAGTTCGATCCCGGTTTCCTGCGACTTCGCCCGCGTACGATGGCGTCGGTCCCCCGGCAATCGACGCAACCCCGCCGCATGCATCTGCCGCACCAGCTCCTGGCTGCGTTGGGAGAAGCTTTGCCCTGCGGTTTTACTCGGGTCGATCAAGATCAGGAGCTGGCCTGTCCACGGCGTACGCGCGCCGGGGTGGTCCGTCCAATCGAATTCAAAAGAGAAGTTGCCGCCCGTCAACGCTGCCGCCAGCAACTCGACCATCATCGACAGTGCCGAACCCTTGTGCCCGCCAAATGGCAACAGTGCGCCGCCTTCCAGAATGGCTTTAGGGTCCTGGGTCGGCTGACCGAGGCTATCGACGCCCATGCCCGGTGGCAACCGCTCGCCTTTGCGTGCGGCGATTTGCACGTCGCCATGGGCGATGGCACTGGTGGCCAGGTCAAACACAATCGGCGCACCGTCGGCCCGTGGTGCCGCAAACGCGATGGGGTTGGTGCCGAACAACGGGCGATCCGCGCCGTGGGGCACCACACAAGTCATGCTGTTGACCACGCTGAGTGCCACCAGCCCCTCCTCGGCAAACGGCTCGACGTCCGGCCACAGGGCTGCAAAGTGATGGGAGTTATGGATCGCCAGCAACGCGATGCCGGCGCTGCGTGCCTTCTCCACCAGCAACGGGCGCGCCGCTGCCAGGGCCGGCTGGGCAAAACCATTGCCCGCGTCGACGCGCACAAAGCCTGAGGCCACATCGGTCACGCTGGGGACGGCGGTGCCGTTGACCCATCCACTGGCCAGCGTCGAAAGGTAACCGGGGATGCGAAAAATACCGTGACTGTGGGCACCGTCACGCTCGGCACTTGCGCAGTTGTGCGCAAGAATCGCAGCAACCTGCGGCGATGTGCCGTGCCGGACGAAGACCTGTTGAAGTAACTCCACCAGTTCAGCAAAGCGGATCGAGGCACAAGCGGTGGCAACTGTCGACTGCGCAGACATTTGAAGCTCCGTTTTTATGATTGGAAGGGGTAACGAATGGGACATCCAGACCCTCGATTAAACACCACGCACGCTCCTGCGTTGTCAACGTGCGCAGCGCTGAATATTTACCGCCTTGCACCACGGGCGCCTGCCTACCCTGTGCTTTTCCTGGCACGCCGGAGACAGGCTGTGGTTCGCTTAACCCCCCCGTATTTCTTCCCTGAGTTTCTCAAACCCCAAGGCAAAGCCTCGCCCACCGCTCGTGAACGCACGCTAGGGCTCACCGCCAAAGACCTTGACTGGCTGTACAACCTTTACCTGGCTACCGACGAGTCTCGGCAGGACACAAGCCGGCACGATCACCCCATGCGCGTTGAAAAGGTCCTGATCAACATTTCCGGCAAGCCCCCCATCCCCCTTGCCGGCGCGTTCGCGATCAGCCCGACACCCGACGCCGCCAAGGCGTTGCTCTACACCCCGGATAACGGCATACAGGTCTATGACAGCCACGCCGCCCTGCTGAGCGAGTTGATCGAGCAATTGGAAGACCCACTGCAGAGCGCCCCTTTGCTGAGCTACCTGTCGATGGACCAACGCAATGCGCTGGGCGCTGACACGCCCATGGTGTTGACCACTCAGCTCATCGAGGGTGAAGTCATGCCGGAGCAAGCACGCATGCTCCAGGCCTGCCAGCTGGATAACGTCAAGGCCATGCTCGACCACCTGCAAAAAACCCCGACCTTGCCTGACATGCTCGACACGCTGCTGAGCGTCATGGCCCGCCCCCATTTCAAACACCTGGATCAACGGGACACACGGGTCAATGTCTTCACCCGCGAAGCTGAGCAAGCAACGCCACGTTGGGTCAACTCGCTGACCTTGAGCGAAGCGCTGCTGCAATTTTATGTGCGCCATGGGTGGCCCAAAGGGCAGACACGCGAATACTCGAACCCAAAACATGACACCACTGGCTTCACCGCCTCCGAACGGGAAGAAGATCACCAGCGTTGGGAAGCCTTGATCGAACAAAGCTCCAGTACTTTCTCGAAGCTGTTGGAAAGCCTGCTGCAGACCTACTGGAATGAAGATATCGACAGCGGCACCTCGCGCGTGGATTTTTTTGCCCAGGTCGTGGCGCAGAAGTTTCGCCTCGATGTGTTGCTCAAGCGCCAGGCCGAGATAATTACCGCCGAGGAAAGCCACGCATTTCAGGCCCTGCTCCTCAGCGACCAAAGCGCCCGCAGCGCCCATGCCGAAAACCTCAGCGTGGAAAAGGTGCGCCTTTATGCCCCCCATCAACATTACGTTGAACCGGCGAGCACCTTGATGATCACCGAGCACCACGCGTACCTCTACACCCAATCGCGCGGGTTACAGGTGCTGGAAAACCTCGACGACCTCAAAGACCTGTTATTGAGCATGCTCAAGGCCGAAGGCTACGAGGACGAATGGCTCAACTTCCTCTCATTGGATGAGCGCGACACGCTGCTCGGCCTGGACCCGATCGCCGTCGCGGCAAGGCCGATACCCGGCAATGTGTTCGTGACCTTGGTACAAGACATTGCGCGCAAGCAAACGGAGAACCTTAACCACGCCCTGGAAATCTACCGGCGCAGCGATGGCCAAGTGGACCTCGCAGCCCTGCTCGACAGTGCCCTGGACGTACGTGCCTTGCTGGACAATCAACTGGCCACACTGGAGACCAACGGGCGCTGGACCTTGCATCCGGTCACCCGCGGTAATGGCCGCCCTTCGACCGTCAAGGCCGAGCGCGCCCGGCTGCAGCTTCAGAACCTGCGAGCGATTGAGCGTGCGCTGGCGATGGAGCGCGCGCATCACCCGACCTTACGTAGCATCGTCGCTGACACGCTCAACGCTGAACTGCAACTGCAGCAACAGCCAGTCAAAGCCGAGGAGGTGTATATCAATACCTACGCCACGCGTGCCCAGGAGCGTGAAGAGCGTCCGGCAGTGCAGTCATTGAGCATGCTTGAGCACTTCATTGAACGCCTGGCCCAAGAGGCGCCTGCGGTGCCCTTCTCGTCCAGGACGAAGTTCTATACACGGGGCGAAGGCAATGTCTTCATGCAATTGCCAAGCATGACGCTCAAGACGTTCAACACCGTCATCGAGCGCGTCCTGCTGCTGTTTTCCAAGCACGCCATGCGCCAGCAACCCCATGAGTTTCTCGTCAAGACTCACGCCAAACACGCCCACTCGATGCTGGTGGGGTTACGCAGCGAAGCCGAGCTGAGGTCGCTGGATAAAACCCTGGCGCCCACAAGCCAGGCCATTCTCGACACGCTATTTCAGCCCGACAGTCTGTCGCGCTTGACACGCCATGGCCTTAACGGATTTTTGCCGGATGCCTATGGCTTGACGTTGGACTTGAACGCCGTCGATACGCCACAACCGCTGGCCAATACGTTCGTGATCACTGAGCGCGGCGGTATCGACCCGCAGCGCTCGGGCCAGGCGCTGCTCTGGACCCCGCGCCTGGGCTACGAAGTCTTTGCCTCGATCAACGCCCTGCGCGATGAAATCACCCAGCGCCTGGCGCACCCACTCAACAGCTTGAGCCTGCTGGAGAATCTGCCGTTCTGCTTGCGCGAGCCCCATCAGGCATTTAGCCAGGGCCCGCTGCAACGTATTGATCAGGACCTGTTGAATGACCGAGTAGACAGCTACAACGACGCGGTCATGGAAGGCGTGGATCACCTGCAATCCATGGGCCTGCGCGCCCGTGCCTTGCAGGACCGGTTGGACGCCGTCATCGAACAGCCTCCGCCCACCAACCTTGGCAGGGCAATCACACTGGCCGATACCATGGTCAACCAGCAGGCACTGCCACTGTGGCTGGGGATGGCGCCGGCCCAGGACCAAATCCACCAGGCCGAGCTTCTGGAGCAATACTGCAACAACGCCGACGATGAACACGACTACCTGCATGACATCCAACCCCTGCGTGCTTATGCCTTCACCACGCTGATGGCGCTGCTTGAGGCGCGCTTTCCCGGCCAGGCGCTCAACCCCGATCACATTCTGATCCCCACCGATGCAGTGCTCGATGTGAATGTCGACAACCTGACCGACTTTGCGTTGCGGCACTGGCCAGATCTGACCGTTCAACACATCCGCCCGCGTTCACGCACGGCAAAGCCATTACCGCAAGCCCTGGACGCAAGTGCCGTGATACAAATGGTGCGCCAGCTGGATCTCAAAAGCGCTTATCAGCAACAGGTGCGAAGCCACCTTGAGGCGCAAACCGATGATGCACGCCAACGCAGGCGTCTGTTTTGCCGTCAGTTGCCGTGGCAAGCGCTGCAACACGCCCACGAGCAAAGGTTGCAGGAGCAGCTTTCCACGCGAGCCTTGAGCCTGGTCCAGCAGATTTTCGATATGCCGGACGCCGTGGCCCGAGCTTCACTCAGCGGGTCCACGGCGACGATTCGACCGCTGGAACTGATCGCCACCGAAGGCGCCAGTACCGCCAAGGTGCTGGGTGTGTACCTGATCGGCCCGCAGTTTCCCGGCGAGGGTCCATGGGTGCTCTACGCGCCGTACAGCGAACAGCATGTGTTCAAGGAATACGCGGATGAAACGGGCTTACTGGATGAGATACAAGGGCCAGGCGCCCTGCAGGACTGGGTGCTTATGCACCTGGAAGATCCGCATCAGGCCACTTACCGCCACTTGCTGAAAAACAACCAGCATAGCCCGCCCGATATCCGCCTAGCCGCTTCGGCAGTGACGGGCAATGTGCTGCATTACCTGTTCAGTGAAAACACATTGATGTTGCTCAAGGTGCTGGGCAGCCAATTCGAAGAAGGCGCCAAGACCCTGTGGGATCACGCAACGCGTCTGTTCGGCAAGGACATCCCGACGGCGGTGCAGTTCATGGCCGGCAAACTCGCCTATCCGCTGGTGGTATGGCGCAGCTACACCTTGTTCAAGCGCTCGGCCGAAGCCTTGCAGCTACACCAGTGGAAGGCTGCATTCAAGGATTTCGTCAGGGGCGTGGCGCAAATGGCCGCCCTGCGCAGTGCGCTGGACGGCACCGCCATTGCCCCACCCACTGAAAAGGAGCGCTCGCTGGCCGAGCTGACAGATGAGTCACTGCCCGCAGCCACCACCCTCGCCACCTGGCATATCACCTGCCCTTCGCGCACCCGGCTGCAGCCGTTCGAGGCACAGGATGTGGCGTTGCAAGACCTGAAAAAGAGCACGCTCAGCCAGGTGTATGAAGACCAGGAAAACTCGAAATACTATGTTCCGCTGGCCGGCAAGGTGTATAGCGTCAAGAAAGCCGCACAACACTGGCGCCTCGCCAACGACGAGCAGGTGGGGCCGTACATCGGCCGTAATGCGCAGGGCATATGGGTACTGGAGCTGGGCGGCCAGGAGCCGCGCTTCGGCAGGGCTCAGTCGTACCTCAAGACGTGGCGCAATGAAGTACGGGATATCAACATTGAAGCGGTCGGTATCCGCGATATTGGCGCGTTGACCTATTGGAAAGCCCAAGCCATCACTGAAGCGTTGAACTTTGCGACTTATTACGCGCTGAACTGCCGCCGCAACGTTGCGCGTTTTGCTGTACAACGCGACCCTGACAGCCGGGTTGGGCGATTTTTAGGGGAAATGTTTGGTGTCGTCACACTGACCCCGGACCAGGTCTTGAGAGTCACAAAAATAATCGACGAGATAATCGATGAACTCACCGACCCCAGCTTGACCGGTCCGAACTCCATGCGCTTTGTCGCGGGCACCAGCCGACAGGATCCGGCGTCGGATTATGCATTCATGATTCCCGCCGACAGAGAACGCAAGCTGTATCTGCTGAGCCGATTCTTCGACCCCAATCTGGACGTCTACCAGAACCGTCTGCTGGAGAATGTGGCGTTCAACATATCGACGCACGCCAGGGCCAGCACGCTGATTCACGAATTATCGCACTTGAAGCTCGACACCGTGGACATCGCCTACCTGGACAGCATGCGACCCTTCCCAGACTTGATCAATATCGCAAGGCCCGGCGCCGAAGTGCTTAAAACCACCCTGGAAGATTTGCGCAGCACCGCGTTATCGACGATGACGCCTGCAACGATGCTGTTCAAGACTCAAGACAGCCTCACCGAATTGTGGGAAGACTTTAAGCCTGGTTCTGCAATTGAAAAGAAAATTTTCAAGGCCACTGGCGCCAAGACCCTACAGGACGCGAGGATCATTTTCATGTCAGTCCCTGATAAGCGTATTGACACCATCCTGGCCAACGCCGACTCGGTGACGTACCTGATCACCCATCTTGGCCGCCAGCTGGAGCCGGGGGCCTGAACGGCCCCCGGCGAGTGCATCAGTCTTTCTGGTCACGCAGCACGTTACCGGAAGCGCCGTCGATGCGCGCCTCATACACGATGCCATCGGACTTGCGACCTTTGACTTCCCAATAGCCATTGTCATCCGCTTCAGCGGCGTAGACCTCAATGTAGCCGGCCTTGGTTTTCGCCACCTCGATGGCTTTCTCAATGGTGATCCAGCCTGCACCCGGCTTGTCGGCCATGGCGGCGCCAGCGCTCAACAGCGCGGAAGTAGCACACAGGGCGATCAAGGTTTTCTTCAACATTTTCGTACTCCATAGTGGACGACAGGTTAATTCCTGATTTTTTAGGCGCACACAAACAAGAATAAGTTCCAATTGATGTGCAATCGCCATGATGCGGTTCTCGCCGTCTACCTTGGGAGGTTAGAATGTGGGAAATCAGGATGAGTTAATGAGCGAAAAGCCCCTTTCAGAAACCGAATATGACGCCATCACCGACGCCGCCGCGCATTGGTGCATGCGCCTGCATGCAGCAGATTGCACGGCGGACGAACGTCAGGCTTTTACCCAGTGGCACGATGGCCATCCGCTGCACGCCTTCGAATATGCAGCCATGCTCGAAATCTGGGACGTGGCCGACCACCTGCCCCGCGACAAGCCTGAGGCGGTGGTGGTCCCAATCAAGAAGCCGGCCAGCCGCTTGCGCACCTACGCGGTGGCCGCAGCGGTGTGCCTGGCGGCATTGCCGCTTGCCGCCTTCACCGGCTGGGAAGCGGGCTGGTTGCCCAGCTCATATGAACGGTTCGAAGCAGCCAATGGCTTGAAAAAAGTCACCCTGGGCGATGGCAGCCAAGTGGAGTTGAACCTGGGTACCGAGTTGGTATACAGCCATTACAAGGATCAGCGCCGTGTCACCCTGAAAAAGGGCGAAGCGTTCTTCAACGTCACGCACGACAGCAACCACCCGTTTATCGTGCGGGCCGGCGAAGGCCAGGTGCGAGTGACCGGCACGCAGTTCAATGTCTGGGAATATGAAGATCAGGTGCGGGTGATGTTACTGGAGGGCTCGGTGCAGATCTCCAGCGACGGCGAGCATGCCAGTGTGCCGCTTAGCCCAGGCATGCAAGCCAGTTTCCGCCAGGGTGACGCCACCCCGCAGGTCGCCGCTATCAACCCCGATGACACCGCGCTGGCATGGCGCCAGGGCAAGCTGGTGCTCGACAACCTGACCCTCACGGACGCCTTGCCCCTGATCAACCGCTACCTGAAAAAGCCGGTGATGCTTGCAGACGCCAGTACCGGTGCGATTCGCGTCGGCGGTATCTATAACATCAACGAGGTCAACAACCTCGTGCCCTCCCTGCCCAAGGTGTTGCCGGTCTACCTGACCCAAAACCAGGACGGCAACCCCGTGCTCAATTCCATTCCGCGTAAAACCCCCAAGGGCTGAGCCCGCTCGCACCAAGCGATACGTTTGGGCCGCGGGTGTCCATTTTTGAAACACCTCGCTCACCTGCATCGCCCGCCGTGTGCGGATTCATGGTTCTGTCACAGGCAGTGTTACATGGCTGAGACGGCGTGAGGCGAGCACAGGCATATCTCAAGCGCTCAGGACTGTTTCAACCCTGAAACAGAGTTGCCATCACTTTGCCCCGACTTAATCCCAACCCCTTGAATATCAACATCTAATAAAAAGCGGCACGCCTTCTGCTCTTTCTCTGACAACGCTGTTTAGGGTCAGCGTTAAGAATAAGGACTGCCGCCGTGAACACACTCACACACACCTCGTCGATAAACGTACTGCTGATCAGTTGCGTGCTCAGTGCAGGTGTCAGCCTGACGAGCCAGGCGGGTGACGGTGTGATCGTGACCGGGCGTACGGTGCAGGGCCACATGTACGGGCGCACCTCCCTGCCCGACCCCTACCCCAATACCGCCAACGCCAACCCCAGCAAAGAGATCAACAGCGCCCTGACCGGCGAACTCAGTGACAGGGACATCGGCGGCATCAGCAGTGGTTCCAGCCTCGCCCGCACCCTTCAGCCCAATGGCAGCTTGTCGGGCCTGGGCGCCACCCAAAACAGCATGTCGACACTTGGCGCTGGCGCAGCGGCCGGCCACGGTGCGGGCAGCGGCGGCGGCATGGGCGGGCAGATCAGCGACTCGGTCCAGCGTGGCATGGCGCCGCTCAACAACCTCGGCAGCATGATGGGGGGCAAGTGATGAAGCGCGCCCTGTTGATATTCGCCCTGCTGGGCTGCGCCTCGGCAATGGCCGACAACAGCGCGGTGATCAACCACAGCGGCCAGCAGTACGACGGTGTGCTGTCGATCAACCAGGCCGCCGGCACGGGGCAGCAAATGTCCAACAGCCGCGCCATCGCGCTCGGTGGCCAGGCCACCAACCTCGACATCCAGCGCGTCGACGGCAAGGTCGACCCGTCCCTGAACGCCAAGGCCGCGATCCAGGGCAACTCATTCAGCAGTGGCAACGGTGTGCTGGGCATCAACCAGTCTGCCGGGGCCAATAACCAATCCATCAACGCTGTGCGGATCAGCCTCAACCCTGGCCCGCAGAGCATCGATGACAGCGTCCTGTTGCAACAGAACACGACGACGCTGGCAACCGACTCAGGGCTCACCCCCACCACTGGCAGCCGCCAGGTCGTGACCAGCGACCAGGCCTTCACCGGCAGCCGAGGAGTGACACAGGTGAACCAGAGTGCCGGGGTGGGGAACCGAGTGGCTAACACCCTGGGCATCACTATCAAGTAACCGCTTGGTAGACGTTCGTTAGACCGTACCAACACTTAACCAACTAATTAGAAGCAAGGAGAAACACCATGAAACCTCAAATGGCTCTGAAACCAATGGTTTTCGCTCTCGCCGCACTCATGGCTGCTGCTGCTCAAGCGGGTGGCTGGCATCCAACCCCACAACCCACCGGTACCGTGGCCGCTGTGGTCACTGACGTACAAAAAAGCGAACACAACAAATTCGACGACACCAACACCGATAACAATGCATCAGCCGAAAATTCGGTAAATAGCAACAGCGGTAATGTCGGGGCCAACGCACAATCAGGCTCCGGCAACCAGGCTGACAACGCCGGCGCCATCTCCAGTGCCAAAGGCGACTTCGCCACCGTGTTTGCCGTGATTGATGTCGACCAAGGCAGCTCGCATAACAACTTCGTCAATAAAGGCACGCAAAACAACGCCTCTCTAGAGGGCTCCATCACCGGCAACTCCGGCAACGTGGGTTACAACGGCCAGGCCGGCCAGGGCAACCAGGGTAAAAACAACCTGGCCATCACCACCGCTGACGGCAAGAACATCGCAGCGGCTTCCAACACCGAGCAGAACTCGCTCAACAACAGCTACCTGAACACGGCCGCCAGCAGCCATGGTTATGGCAAGCCTCAGTACGTGTCCAACAACGCAAGCCTCGAAAACTCGGTTAACCGCAACTCCGGCAACGTAGGCGTCAACCTGCAATCCGGTGCGGGCAACCAAGGCAGCAACAGCCTGTCGATCGGCCAAGGTTGCAGCGTCTGCGCCAGCGGCGTGCGCTTCTGATCCAACGGGGCCTTGGCGACAAGGCCCTTTTTTATTCCAGTGTCCAACAGGTCATTCGATCATGCGTATCGCGACCCTCACCCTCCTGATGTTACTCACCGGCACGACCTGGGCAGGCACCATGGCGATTTCCGCCATGCCCGGCGGTGCGGTGATTTTCAAGAAGGTGGAGAGCATTCGCGAGCGCCGGTTCGCCAACCTGGTGGAACAGAAAACCGATTTCAGCTGCGGTGCCGCGGCACTCGCCACCATCCTGCGCCAGGCCTATTGGCTGGACGTCGACGAAGCACACATCATCAAAGGCATGCTGGTCACTGCCGACCAGGACCTGGTACGAACCCAGGGCTTTTCCATGCTGGATATGAAGCGCTACCTCGAAAGCATCGGCATGCGTGCCCGGGGCTACAAGATCGCGCCCGAGACCCTGTTGACCGTGAAAATCCCCGTGGTGGTGCTGCTGGAAATCCGCGGCTACAAGCACTTCGTGGTGTTGCAGCGGGCCGACAAGGACTGGGTGTACATCGGTGACCCCGTATTGGGCCACAAGCGCTATTCCCATGACGATTTCGTCAAAGGCTGGAATGGCATTGTCTTCGCCGTACTGGGCGAGGGTTACGACAAGGCCAACGTCTTGCTCGACCCGCCCCTGCCGCTGACCGCCAAGAGCCAGATGAATGAGTTCCGGCCTGTGGCCGATGCCGAGCTGATGGATTTCGGTTTTATCCAGAGCGACTTCTTCTAGAAGCGCAATAAGGGGCAGGACGCCCCAGGAGCAGCAAATGAACACTTCCCGTTGGCTGACGGTCTTGTGTCTGGCCGCCTCAATGCCTGCTTATGCGTCCTCGGGGTTCAAGCCCATCGAACTCAAGGACGCCGAAATGGCCGAGCTGCGTGGCCGTTACGTGATGCCGGGGCGCATCATCAGCTTTGGCATTGTCATGAGCAGCACCTGGACCAATGCCGTCGGTGACAACATCACCGGCACGGCCAACATGCACATCGACAAGACCACCATTACTCCACAGTTCTACGTGCAAACCACCGGCTCGACCGGTACCGGCACGCGCCCCAACACCGGCACCGGAAATGTGGTCGGTGGTGCCGGCCTCGGCAGCGGCCAGGGCGTGACCCAAAGTGTACGTGCCGCCGGCGATGGCAACGCCGCCTACAACAATGTGGGCATCAACGTCGAAAATGGGGTTACCCCCGCCAATAACCTGCAGTCCGGCCAGGTGCTGGTGGCGGGCGGCACAGTGACCGGGGACAGCGCCGCGGGCCGTGTCAGCGTATCGGCCAACAGTGGCGGCGTGCAGATGGCCATCCAGGCCAATCACAACCAGGGCAACAGCCTGCAACAGATCGGCGCGGGGAATGTGCTGCAGGGCACGGTATTGACCGGCGATAGCAACCTTGTCAGAAACATCACCCAGATCAATGTCGTGATGAACAATAACGGGCTGAATAACGCCGCGTTGAACTGCAATCTGGATCAACTCAAAGGCCTACGCACGCTCGGTTATTGAACTACGCTGACCCTCGACACTTACGCATTAGAAAAGGACGGCTTATTTCATGCATCGATCGTTATCGCTACGTGCGGTGATTTGTTTGAGTACGCTCTTGCCCGCATCCGTGCTGTATGCCGCGCCAGACGCTGACATCGAAACCCTGAAGAAGGAACTCCTGGAACTCAAGCAACGCTACGACGTGCAGCAAAAAGCCTTGGCCGTACTGGAGCAGCGCGTGCGCCAGGTCGAGGACCAACCGGCAACGCCCGCCCCCAGGCGCCTGGCCAAATCACCGGCTGACTTCAAGAACGGCGCTAAAACTGTCGCGGCTAGTGGTACGGGCGCAGCCGCGGCATCCGGTGGCGCTGGCGGGGGTGGCAGCTCCTACGGCCAGTCCCTCAAGGACGACTCGGCCCCTGCGCAAAGTGTGAGCAACCTGTACAACGAAGCCAGCGGCTTTTTCGGCAATGGCAAGTTCAGCGTGGAAACCGGCATCACCTATGCCCGTTATGACGCGCGCCAGTTGACGCTCAATGGTTTCCTGGCGCTGGACTCGATTTTCCTCGGCAACATCAACCTGGACCGGATCAAGTCCGACAGCTGGACCCTGGACCTCACCGGGCGCTACAACGTCGACAACCGCTGGCAGTTCGACCTGAACGTGCCGGTGGTGTACCGCGAGTCCACCTACCAGTCGGGCGGCGCCGGCAACGACGCCACCGCCACCTCCGAAGGTTCCGTGACTCGTGACCCGACCATCGGCGATGTCAACTTTGGCGTGGCGTACAAGTTCCTCGACGAAACCTCGACCTTGCCGGACGCGGTGGTATCCGTGCGCGTCAAGGCACCGACGGGCAAGGAGCCTTTTGGTATCAAACTGGTCCAGCAACCGAACAACGACAACCTCTACGTGCCCGAAAGCCTGCCCACGGGCAACGGGGTCTGGTCGGTCACACCGGGCATTTCCCTGGTCAAGACCTTCGACCCGGCCGTGCTGTTCGGTTCGTTGTCGTACACCCACAACTTTGAAGACTCGTTCGATGACATCAGCAGTCAAGTCAATCAGAAGGTGGGAGGCAAGGTGCGCCTGGGCGACAGCTTCCAATTCGGGGTCGGCGTCGCCTTTGCCCTGAACGAGAAGATGAGCATGTCGTTCTCGGTTTCCGACCTGGTGCAGCGCAAGAGCAAGCTCAAGCCGGATGGCGGCGACTGGCAATCGGTGGTGTCCAGCGATGCCAACGCGGGCTACTTCAACGTGGGTATGACGATTGCCGCCTCGGATAACCTGACCATCGTGCCGAACCTGGCGATTGGGATGACCGATGATGCACCGGACTTTACGTTCAGCCTGAAATTCCCGTATTACTTCTGATTGGTTTGCCTGCGGGCGGTATGTCAGTTGCTGCATCGGTGACTGCACTCCCGCCTTCGCAGGCAAGCCAGCTCCCACATTGGCCATGTATTGCCCACAGAATCAACGCCTGGCACAGATCACCTGTGGGAGCGGGCTTGCCCGCGAAGGCGGAGTGTCAGTCACTGAATCTCTAGCTGAACCACCGCCTTCGCAGGCAAGCCAGCTCCCACATTGGGTTTACCCGCCCTAGCGGATCTGGTGTTTGTGCAGCAACCGGTAGAACGTTGGCCGGGAAATCCCCAGCACGCGCGCCGCGACACTGAGGTTGTCGCTGTGCCGGTTGAGCACATCGCACAGCGCCTGACGTTCTGCACGGTGCTTGTAGTCTTCCAATGTCGCCATCGGCGCCGAAATGACTTGCTGGCCTTGCAGCCCCAGGTCAACCGCTTCGATCTGCCGCCCTTCGGCCAGCACCAGGCCGCGCCGCACGCGGTTGGCCAGTTCACGCACATTGCCCGGCCACGGGTGTTGCCCCATCGCCACCAAGGCCTCTTCGCTGAAACTGCGCGGGCGCCGTCCGGTTTCCTGGCTGTAGAAACGCGAAAAGTGGTTGGCCAGCATCGCCACGTCGCCATGGCGTTCGCGCAACGGCGCGGTGACCACTTGCAGCACATTCAGGCGGTAATACAGGTCTTCGCGAAAAGCGCCCTTCTCCACCGCGGCCTCGAGGTTGACGTGGGTGGCAGCCAACACGCGTACATCCACCGGGATCGGCTGGCTGCCGCCAACGCGTTCGATGTGTTTTTCCTGAAGAAAGCGCAACAAGTTGGCTTGCAGCTCCATCGGCAGATCGCCAATTTCATCGAGGAACAGGGTGCCGCCATTGGCCGCTTCAATACGTCCGATCTTGCGCTGGTGGGCGCCGGTGAACGCGCCTTTTTCGTGGCCGAACAGCTCGGACTGGATCAGGTGTTCAGGAATGGCGCCGCAATTGATCGCGACGAACGGCTTGGCGTGCCGCTGGGATTGGCGGTGCAAAGTCTTGGCCACTAACTCTTTGCCCGTACCGCTGTCACCGCGGATCAACACCGGGGACTCAGTAGGCGCCAACTTGGACAACAACTTGCGCAACTCTCGGATGGGACGGCTTTCGCCCAGCAATTCATGGGGCTCATCCACCGGGGCGTAGCCCTTGCCACGCAGGCGCGCCATGCCGAACGCACGGCCCAGGGTCACCTGCACCCGGGATACATCGAAGGGCAAGGTGTGAAAGTCGAAAAACCATTCGCAGACAAAATCGCCGACGTTCTGCAAACGCAGTACATCCTGGCTGAGCACGGCGATCCACTCGGTGCCGCTGCGACCAATCAACTCCTTGACTGCTTCAGGGCGTTCCAGGTGATCGCGTTGCAAACGCAGCAGGCCCACATCGCAGGAGCGCTCACCTACCGCCTCCAAGGCACAGCTGTCCACTTCCCAGCCGGCGGTGCGTAAGCCGGGTAATAACCCGTGGCAATCGTCACAGGGGTCGACCACCAGTAAGCGGCGTTGGGCGGGTGTCGCAACCATGACTGTTCCTTGGCGCCAATATTGTTAAAGTTATTTAGAAACAACAGTTTGTGTCGACTGTTGGTAACCCTAGCAAGATCTTGACGCTTACCTTGTACCCTTTCGCTATAAGCGTGGGCAAAAAGCCATGCCTGTTTCGTAGCGCGCCAGAAGTTGCTCGCCAGTCAAAGGTTTATTGCGCTTTCAAAACAGCCGCTTACATGACGTCAATCAGGGAACATTAAAATTTCTTGCCCTAGCATGTGACCCGCACCCCACCATCGTGCATCAGTACAAGTAACCCACCGCACGGTCCGCCCAACCGCCGGTACTCACTTGAATGGGCATACAGAGAGAAGACCCAAATGAACGCTCCGCTGCGCATCAACGAAGCTCTTTTGATTGCAGACCGTGCCTTCCAGCCTTTTCAATGCGTGGCCTGGCACGATGGCGTCGGCGCCCTCAGCCTGAGCGTCATCGACCGCACCAACACCCGCATCGGCAGCAAACAGTTGCCGTCGACTGCCTATACCGACCCGGCCCAACTTGAAAACCTGCTATTGCAGGCCCGTGCCGAGCTCGATAAAGATGGCCACCAGTTGCAACACTGGGCGATGCCAAAGTAATGCAATGCAGCAACTTCCAGCCCAAGTAAAACTTGAGCTGGAAGTTGTACAGTCATACTTGCACGCTTAACGTGCGGCGAGAATAAAGCGTTCGAACGCCTCGGCAGCGCCGTCTTCGACATTGCTGCCGGTTACCACATTGGCCTGGCGCTTGACGGTTTCTTCGGCCTGGCCCATGGCAATCGACAACCCCGCCACATGAAACATCGCCGGGTCATTGCCACCGTCTCCAATCGCAGCCGTTTGTGCAAGCGGTACGCCCAGGTGTTCAGCCAGGGTTTTCAAGGCTTCGCCTTTGTTGGCCAGCATCGCGGTCACGTCCAGATACACCGGCTGCGAACGCGACACCTGGGCCAACCCCTGCACTTTCGGCTGCAATTGTGCTTCCAGCTCCACCAACAACTGGGTGTTGTTGCTGGCGGCGACGATCTTGTCGACCCTGTCCAGGTAAGGCTCGAAACTCTCCACCACTATCGGCCCATAGCCCAAGCCATCGGCTTCGCGCTGCACCATGGGCCCGGGCGGATCACGGCGCAGCCAGTCGCCATCGGCAAACACCCAGACTTCCACGTCCGGCTCGGCGGAAAACAGCGCCAGGGTGATGAGTGCAGCTTCCGCCGGCAGATGATGAGCAACCAGGATGCTGCCATCCGGGTTGACCAACGTACCGCCATTAAAGCCAGCCACCGGCACATCGATGCCAAAGGTCTCGATCAAATGCCGCATGGCCTTGGGCGGACGCCCGCTGGCCAGGCTGAAAATCACCCCAGCCTCGCGCATAGCGCGAATGGCATCGGCGGTGCGTTGGCTGAGGCTGTGGTCGGGATGCAATAGCGTCCCGTCCACATCACTGAGGACAAACCGGATGGGATGAATCGTCACGTCACTCATCCGAGGCTATGCCAGGCGCGGCCATCGCGGGCCAGCAAGGCATCGGCCGCCGCTGGGCCATCTTCACCGGCCTTGTAGGCCTGGATACCATCATCTTCCTTCCACGCATCCAGGAACGGCTGAACCGCACGCCAACCGTTCTCGATGTTGTCGGCGCGCTGGAACAGGGTCTGATCGCCGGTCATGCAGTCGTAGATCAGGGTTTCGTAACCCGTCGACGGCTGCATCTCGAAGAAGTCCTTGTAGTCAAAGCCCAATTCGATATTGGCCATCTCCAGGGTCGGCCCAGGCTGCTTGGCCAACAGGTCGAACCACATGCCTTCGTTAGGCTGGATCTGGATTTTCAGGTAAGTGGGCTTGAGTTCATCGACTTCGGTATCGCGAAATTGTGCATAAGGCGCCTGCTTGAAGCAGATCACGATCTCGGTGTCGCGGATGCTCATGCGCTTGCCGGTACGCAGGTAAAACGGCACACCGACCCAACGCCAGTTATCAATCATCACTTTTAGCGCGACGAACGTCTCGGTGCTGCTGTCCGGCGCGACGTTGGCTTCTTCGCGATAGCCGGGCAATGGCTTGCCGGCGATTTCGCCAGCGGTGTATTGGCCGCGCACCGAGTTGGCCCGCGCATCCTCCAGCGACCAGGGGCGGATCGCACCGACCACTTTGGCCTTCTCACCCCTCACCGCGTCGGCACCAAAGGCTGCCGGCGGCTCCATGGCGACCATTGCCAGCAGCTGGAACAGATGGTTGGGCACCATGTCGCGCAAGGTGCCGGTTTTTTCGAAAAAATTACCCCGGGTTTCAACGCCGACGGTTTCAGCGGCAGTAATTTGCACGTGATCGATGTAGTGGTTGTTCCAGAACGCTTCGAACAGCACGTTGGAGAAACGGCTGACCAGGATGTTCTGCACCGTCTCCTTGCCCAGGTAATGGTCAATGCGGTAGATCTGCTTCTCGCTCATCACTTTGAGCAGGCAGGCGTTGAGCGCCTCGGCGGTGGCCAGGTCGGAGCCGAACGGCTTCTCGATAACTACGCGCCGAAAGCCCTCGTCCGTTTCATTCAACAAACCGGCACTGCCCAGGCGCTGCACCACTTCACTGAAGAAGCGCGGTGCAGTGGCGAGATAGAACACCGCATTGCCGGTGCCGCTGTCAGCGATCTTGCTGGCGATATCGGCATAGGTGCTGTCGTCGAGGAAATCGCCCTCGACGTAGCTGATGCCCTTGGCCAGTTGCGCCCACAACGCGGGGTCGAGGGCGTTCTCGGCATTGCCCCTGACTTTGCTGGAGGCTTCGGTACGAATGAAATCTTCGAGTTTCTTGGCAAAGTCCGCATCGCTGATGGCGTTGTGATCAACGCCGACGATACGCAGGCCATCACCGAGCAACCCGTCACGGCTGAGGTTGTACAGCGCCGGCATGAGCAAGCGCTTGACCAGGTCGCCATGGGCGCCAAACAGAAACAATGTGGTGGGTGGAGCAGGTTCGGCCTTGGGTTTCTTGCCGTTGGCGGTCATTTTTTGGAAGTCTCCACATGGCCGCCAAAGCCGAAGCGCATGGCAGACAGCATTTTGTCACCGTAGGTGCTCTGCTGGCGGGAACGGAAACGCGCGAACAGCGAGGTCGACAACACCGGAACCGGCACCGCCTGCTCCATGGCTGCTTCGATGGTCCAACGGCCTTCACCGCTGTCGGCCACGGAACCCGAGTAGCCGTCGAGTTTCGGGTCGGTGGCCAGGGCGTCGGCGGTCAGGTCCAACAGCCAGGACGACACCACGCTGCCACGACGCCAGACTTCGGCGATGTCGCCAACGTTGAGGTCAAAGCGCTGGTCTTCCGGCAGGTTTTCCGAGTTCTTGGTCTTGAGGATGTCAAAACCTTCGGCAAACGCCTGCATCATCCCGTACTCGATGCCGTTGTGGATCATCTTGACGAAGTGCCCGGAACCCGCTGGGCCGGCGTGAATGTAGCCCTGCTCGGCACGTGGGTCGGCAGAGGCCGAACGGTCCTTGGTGCGCGGAATGTTACCCAGGCCCGGCGCGAGGCTTTTGAAGATCGGGTCGAGGCGATTCACGGTCTCGGTGTCGCCACCGATCATCATGCAATAGCCACGCTCCAGGCCCCAGACGCCGCCCGAGGTGCCCACGTCCACATAGTGCAGGCCCTTTTCAGCCAGGGCCTTGCCGCGACGCACGTCGTCCTTGTAGTTGGTGTTGCCGCCGTCGATGATCACATCGCCGTCTTCCAGCAGTTCGCTCAGTGCGTTGATAGTGTCTTCGGTGGGCGCGCCCGCCGGCAACATGACCCAGACAGCACGGGGCTTTTGCAGGCCGGCCACCAGCGCTTTCAAGTCGGCGACGCCGGTGGCGCCCTCCTCGCTCAAGGCTTTGACGAAGGCTTCGTTACGGTCGTATACAACGGTGGTATGCCCATTGAGCATCAGGCGCCGCGCAATGTTACCGCCCATGCGGCCTAGTCCGATAATCCCCAGTTGCATGTGCTGATGCTCCTAACTTCTAAAAAATGTGTGACATAGTTTATAGCGCAATGAGGCTAATGAGGGTTAGTCCAGAGCGGATCCGTGTAGTTTCATGGCAAAAAAGTTGCCATCGTTTCACCATCACCCCGGCAAAAGTCACACGACCACCAAAAATAAAAAAGTTCCCTTGCTGCGAAAAAGAATTCAAACTTGCTTCCGACTGTTGCCAGAAACCTGTTTTGGCACCGCGATCTACCGGCTATTTGCGAGGTAAGCAATGAGCACAGCACAGATGACCCGTCCGCCACAGACCCTCTACGTCACCCTCCGTCGCGATGAACTGCGCCAGTTGAAAGACGAGCGCGATCAGTTGCAACAGGAAGTCCTGCGCCTGCGCTTGCACCTTCAAGCCCATCTCGATCAGCCGTCGGATGCCAAGCCAGCCCTGTGCTGATGCCCGTGCCGAACGCGTTGTAAGGCAATACCTACAGAAAACTCACAAAGTTTTCACATTCCCCTCTTGATACTCCCGTTCCGCGATGCCGCTCACTTCCTGGGCGGCCCGATGTTGCGCGCCTGCGCGCGACAATCTTTTTCTGATGGGGCGCTGGATGGCGATGTTCAAACGCAGCACGACGACTGCGAAAGGCTTTGATTGGGCCGGCCTTGGCTGGTTATTCCTGTTTTTCTGGTATTTCTCGGGTATTACCCAACTTCTTATCCAGCTGACCGGCACCTCCGGCTTCAGTGGCTTCCGCCAGGCCTTCTTTATGAGTGCGCTGTGGCTGGCGCCGATGCTGCTGTTCCCGCGTCGTACGCGCCTGCTCGCCGCCTTGATCGGCGTGGTGCTGTGGGCTTGCTCCATGGCGAGCCTGGGTTATTTCTTCATTTACCAGCAGGAATTCTCCCAGAGCGTCATCTTCATCATGTTCGAGTCGAACATCTCTGAAGCCGGCGAATACGCCACCCAATACTTTGCCTGGTGGATCGTGCTGGCGTTCATTGCCCACACCGCCTTCGCCATCTTCCTGTGGACGCGCTTGCGCCCGGTGTATCTGCCTCGCGGCCAGTCCATCGTGGCAGCCATTGCCATCGTCCTGGCGGTGGTGGGCTACCCACTGGTCAAGCAGATCGCCACCAGCGAAACCATGGAATTGGCCATCGACCGTTTCGAAACCCGCATCGAGCCTGCCGTGCCTTGGCAGATGATCGTCGCCTATCGTCGCTACACCGAGCAGTTGGACAACATGCAAGGCATGCTCACCAGTGCAAGCAAGATCCCGCCCTTGAACAACCTCAAGGACAGCATGGCCGGCCAGCCGTCCACACTTGTCTTGGTCATCGGCGAGTCGACCAACCGCCAGCGCATGAGCCTCTACGGCTACCCGCGCAACACCACGCCGGAGCTGGACAAGCTGCGCGACCAACTGGCCGTGTTCGATAACGTCATCACCCCGCGCCCCTACACCATTGAAGCGCTGCAACAGGTGCTGACCTTCGCTGACGAAGAAAACCCGGACCTGTACCTCAAGACACCGTCGATTGTCAGCGTGATGAAACAGGCTGGCTACAAGACCTTCTGGATCACCAACCAGCAGACCATGACCAAACGCAACACCATGCTCACGACCTTTTCCGAACAGGCCGACGAGCAGGTGTACCTGAACAACAACCGCAACCAGAACGCCCGTCAGTACGACGGCGATGTACTGGCGCCGTTTTCCAAGGCCCTGGCCGATACCGCCGAACGCAAGTTCATCGTGGTGCACTTGCTGGGCACCCACATGAGCTACCAGTACCGCTACCCGCAGACCTTCGACAAGTTCACCGACCGCCAGGGCGTGCCGGCGGGTGTCAGCGATGCGCAGTTGCCGACCTACAACAGCTATGACAACGCGGTGCTGTACAACGACTTCGTAGTCTCCAGCCTGATCAAGGACTACGCAAAGACCGACCCCAACGGCTTTTTGCTGTACCTCTCGGACCACGGCGAAGACGTGTTCGACTCGGCCGGCCACGACACTTTGGGCCGTAACGAAGGCAAGCCGACCGCGCCGATGTACACCATCCCGTTCATGGCCTACGCCTCGCCAAAATGGCGCGAAAGTCACGACTGGAGCTTCGCCGGCGACTTGCAGCGGCCTTACAGCAGTTCGCAGTTGATCCACACCTGGGCCGACATGGCAGGCTTGAGTTTCGATGAGCTGGACCACAGCAAGAGCCTGGTGAGCGACAGCTTCAAGCCACGCCCCCTGTTGATCGGCAACCCTTACGAGACCAAGCAGAAGGCACTGATCGACTTCAGCCTGATCAAGCCCAAGAAGGCCGACGGCGCCGAAGTGGTGGCCAAGTAAGCCAGGGCCTTGTAACAGAAAGATAACAATCATTCTCGTTTGAGCCTAAAGTTCCGCAGTTCCTTTCGTCTTTGAACCAAGCCCTCCCCGCCTGGGGAGGTATCAAAGACGACAAGGAGTCTGCAGCGATGTTTGCGCCCTTCACCCGTTCCATGACCTTCACCCTCGGCCTGTTCAGCCTGGCGCTGAGCCCGGATTCGCGGGCCGACACCGACCCCGATACAGCCCCCGCCAAAGCCCTGGAACTGGGCGCGACCACTATCAGCGCCGACGGCCTGGGCGCCACCACCGAGCACACCGGCGCCTACACTACTGGCTCGATGAGCACCGCCACGCGGCTGAACCTCTCCGTCAAGGAAACCCCGCAATCGATCTCGGTGATCACACGCCAGCAGATGGACGACTTCAATCTCAATACCCTGACGGATGTGTTGCGCCAGACCACGGGCGTCAACGTTCAGCATTACGACTCCGATCGTGTCTACTACTCCGCCCGAGGCTATGGCATCAGCAACTTCCAGGTTGACGGGATGCTCAACACTTTCGGCTACATGAAGACCGACGCCGACACCATCATCTACGACCGCATCGAAGTAGTGCGCGGCGCGACGGGCCTGACCACGGGCGCAGGCGACCCTTCGGCCACCGTCAACATGGTGCGCAAGCGCCCTACCGCCCAGTGGCAGGCCAAGACCGGCATCAGTGGCGCCAGCCATGACAACTACTACAGCTACGTTGACGTGGGCGGCCCGCTGGCGTTCGACGGCAAACTGCGCGGGCGTAGCGTGCTGGCTTACCGCGACAGCAAGTCTTTTCGTGACAACTATGGGCTGCAGCGGGCGGTGGGCTACGGCATTCTCGAGGCTGACCTTTCCGACGATACCGTGCTGGCCGCAGGCTTTGATTACCAGGACAAACAGGTGCAAGGCACGTCTTGGGGCACCGTGCCCTACTGGAACAGCCAGGGCGGCAAGGCCAGGCTACCCCGCTCCACCAACATGGCGGCGCACTGGAGTTCCTGGCCGCTGACCGACAAGACCACCTTCGCCACCCTCGACCATCGGCTCGGCGGCGACTGGCACCTGAAGGCCGCCTATACCCATCGCCAGAGCGACACCGATGGCAAGGTGTATTACGGCGGCGCCGGTTTCCCCAACCCCGACCGCAGCGGCATGACGGCTTGGGCCAGCCATATGCGCGGCACTTCGCGCATGGAGGCCATCGACCTCAACCTGGCCGGCAGCTACACGCTGCTGGGCCGCGAACACGCGCTGATGATGGGCTATGGCGAAGCCGCACAACGGGATGTCTCGCCCTTCATGCGCAGCGACCTGCCAGCCAGCTACTACCCCATTCAGGACTGGAAGCACATGGGCGGCATCAGCAAGTTCACCGACCAGGTGACCGATCTGAAAGGCGAGCACAGCAAGAAACAACAGAAAGCCGGTTACCTGGCCACAAGGCTGAGCCTCACGGACCGCTTGCACGCCGTACTGGGCAGCCGTTACGGCAGTTGGGAGCTGGAAAGCGCAGAGCCCAAATACGATGCCAACGACCAACTGACCGCTTCGGGCAAAACCAGCCAGACCCACAATGATATGTGGACGCCCTACGCCGGCCTGCTCTACGACATCACGCCGCAGTACACCGTCTACGCCAGCTATACCGACATCTTCAAACCCCAGGACTACCGTGATGCCAACAAGAAGTACCTGGAGCCCGTGGTCGGCATTAACTACGAAGTGGGCCTCAAGGGCAGTGTGCTGAACGAGCGTTTGAACCTGGCCGCCGCGTACTTCTGGAGTACCCAGGACAACGTCGCCGAGCGGGATGACTCAGTCCCGCCCAACCCAGTCACGGGAGAGGAGTACTACAAATCCGGCGGCAAAGGTAACAAGGTCAACGGCTTCGAGCTGGAAGCCGCCGGTGAAATCACGCCGGACTGGAACCTGTCCGCCGGCTACACCTACACCCATTCGGTCAATGGCTCTGACAAACGCAACAACACCAGCCAACCCTTGAACCTGGTGAAGATCTCCAGCGCCTATCGCCTGCCGGGCGCCTGGCGCAAACTGACGGTGGGCGGCGCCGTGAACTGGCAGAGCGAAACCTACGACTTCAGCAACCGCCCGACCGGGCAGCGCAACAGCGAAGGCCGGCCAATAACCACCCGGGCGAAAATCACGCAACAGGGCTACACCGTGGTCAACCTGATGTCGCGCTACCAGTTCGACGAACAGGTTTCGGCGTCGGTCAACGTGAATAATCTCTTTGATAAGAAATATTACGAGCGCGTGGGTTTTTATAACGGGGTGTATTGGGGCGAGCCGCGTTCCGTCACGCTGGCGTTGGATTGGAAGTTATAGCCTCGCACATTGAAGTTAACAAAACTGTTAACTTCAACGGCATCTCCCGTTAATTCCCACTTAATAAGATAACGCCATAGTCGCCCCATGATCTGATCACGAAGCGACCAGACACCTATCACTTTAATGGGGATACCACTATGAAACTCTCGACCTTGATGCTGGCCAGCCTGATGACCCTGACCTCTGCCGCTGCCTTTGCTGAGGGCGGCGCAGAGCGCTCCAAGGAGTTCTACAACAACTTCAGCTTCATTCAGGAAAAAACCCACGGCAAGGCTGAGCAACAAGTTGCCAGCGCCGATGGCAAGTCGGTCAAGGCCGACACGGTTGAACAGGCGCAACCGAACAGCTGAGTTAATGCTTACTTAATCCGTAGCACCCTGCGCCATTCTGCTCCGTTGGCAAAGGTTTATTGGGCGCCATTTAATGGCGCCTTTTTTTTGCCGGTTATTTATTACAACGGTTTATTCCAGAACAACATCCGCCCATGGGCCGGATCAAACACTGAGTCGTCAAAACCAAACTTGCGGTACGCCGCCTGCGCCAGAGTATTGCCTTCCAGCACTTCGAGGGTAATCTTGCAGCAACCGCGCTGCCGGGCGATTTCCTCGACCTTTTGCAGCATCTTCTGGCTCAACCCCAACCCCCGAAGCTGCTCTTTCACCACCACATCATGGACATTGACCAAGGGCCGGCAGGCGAAGGTCGAAAAGCCCTCGAAACAATTGACCAATCCCGCTGGCTCCCCCCCGACGAACGCCAGCACACTGAACGCGTGTGGGCGCTTGGCCAGTTCGGCTGGCAACTGCTGCAAGAGATCGGCTGGCAGGCTGTGGCCGCCGCCCATCGGATCTTCAGCGTAATGGTTGAGCAACAGGCCAATGGCGTCGGCGTGCACGGCGTTGGTATAGCTGGCTTGCAGCACCAGGATGTCTGGGGTGTCCATTTCCTTCCTCGATAGCGACAACCAGGGAATCGTTTCCCTTTGAGAGCTGCGATTGTAAGCGTGGAGTCGGCAGTAGATGAAGGAGATAAGCGACAAATCGCTGACAGAAAATGCGAAGGTTGCGCGCATCAAAGCGTGCAAAGAGCTTTGGAGCGGCGATTTTTCCTAGGTGGCGAAGCGTTCCAACTGCATCTCTTGCAGACGGCTCAGCGTGCGGCGGAAAGGAAACTCCAGGTAGCCTTCGGTGTACAGGCTGTGCAACGGCACCTCGGCGTCGATAAAGAGTGGCACTTTGCGGTCGTAGCATTCGTCCACTAACGCGATAAAACGCCGTACGCTGTCGTCATGCACCGACAACTGTGGCAACTCTCGATCCCCGGCTACTACGCGCTCGGCGCTGTCCTCAGTGCCACGCGCAATCCGGCCCGGGCGTTTCTGTGCACTGAGGTTGGGGACGTTTCCTAGCAGGATGGCGTGGAAGCGATCACATAACAGCATGAAATCCATCGCGGCCAGGGGCTGCTCACACAGGTCGGCATAGCGACACCAAAGCACGGTGTCACTGGCCTGCACCGTCATGATGGTGCGGTACCCTACGCTTACCACCCCGCTGGTCACGGTTTGGCCTTGGCTCAACTGTCGGAACACCGCCGCCAGTGCCTCGGGCTGATTCACCCAATAGCGCTGCATGCCCACGCCGGGATGCAAGCGATGATCTTCGCCACCGTCCACGGCCACCACCTGCATATGCTGCTTGATCGCGTCGATACCCGGCAGGAAACGCTCACGGTTGAAGCCACCGGCATACAACTGGTCGGGCGGCTGGTTGGACGTGCACACCATCACCACACCCTCTTCGAACATCACTTGGAACAGGCGGCCGAGAATGATCGCGTCACCGATATCATTTACAAACAGCTCATCGAAGCACAGCACACGCACCGCCTGGCTCAGCTCCCTGGCCAACGCCTGCAAGGGGTCCTGGGTCCCCGTGAGCTGGAATAAGCGCTGGTGCACCCACGCCATGAAGTGGTGAAAATGCTGGCGCCGCGCAGGCACGCGCAAGCTTTGGTAGAACTGGTCCATCAACCAGGTCTTGCCACGCCCCACCGGCCCCCAGAGGTAAACGCCGGCAATCGACGAACGCCCTTGATGCAAGGCCTCGTGACAGGCTTGCAAGGCTTGTACCGCCCGGCGCTGGGCGTCGTCGGCGACGAAACCTGGTTGGGCGATGGCATGTTGATAAGCGGCGAGAGGCGAGTCGAAAGTCATGCTTGCCAGTATGACGGACGCAGAGCTGTCCAGGCGCGAAATCTTGCCTGCCAACGGTAACCACGATGCGAAGCGAGCCGCTCTTGATCTGCTTTTGATCTTAAGCGCCCCGTTAAACCACGCTGGCCGGAATTCGACAGGGATTTGGGGGGTAAACCGGCAGGGATGCCGGTTTAGCCGCCCCGCGCCATGGATGGCGCGTGGCGGCGGCCCCCCAAATCACTGGCGGATTACGGGCACACCGAGCCTAAGCGAGGTGCCGAGTGGTGGGGCAAGAGCCTTTTGCTTACTTTTGGGCTCTTTTCAAAAGTGAGCCGCCGTCAGGGCGGAACCCTAAGTGGGCGTTACCGCAGGAATGGATATGTACGCAATCCAGCTGTGTTGACTGCCAGGCCGCCTTCGCGAGCAAGCCAGCTCCCACAGTTGGATCGTTGGGGTGTCGGGTAGATAGGCGTCGGCTGGCGGGCCGCCTTCGCAGGCAAGCCAGCTCCCACAGGTCCACGTTAGCGCAACACCGTGGCCCCCTTGCACGCCTGCCCCGCCCTCTCACAGATCTCCCACCCACCACCCAGCGCCTTATAGATCCCCACCACCGCCAAGCGCTGTTCCGTGCGCGCCGCCGTCAACGCCCGGCGGCTGGTGAAGTCCGCGCGCTCGGCCTCAAGCACATCCAGGTACACGCCCTCGCCTTGCGCAAACCGCTCGCGCGCAAAGCTGGCTGCCTCACGGTTGGCGGCCGCCTCCAACAGCCGCAAGCCCAGGGCGTTGCCGGCCGTACGGTTGGCCTGGAACGCATCATCGGTTTCCTGCAGGGCCCGCAACACGGTCTGGTCATAAGCGATCAATGCCGCCTGGGTGCGTGCCTCGCTGGCGGCAATCCGCGCTCGTACGCGCCCGGTGTCCAGCAGTGACCAGCGAATCACCGGCGCGATAAAGTTCGACTGCATGCCCGCATCGCCCAGGGCGCTGAGACTTCCGGCCAGCAAACCGATGGAACCCTGCACCTGGATATCCGGATACAAGCCAGCGGTTTCCACGCCAATCTGCGCGGTCGCAGCCGCCAGCGTGCGTTCGGCCGCGGCAATATCGGCACGGCGCGCCAGCAAGCCGGCCGGGTCTCCCACCTGCAACGTGCGCAGGTTCAAGGTTTCACGCCCAGGCCGGGCCAGCGGTGGCTTGAACCCCTGGGGCGCTTGCCCCAGCAGCACCGCCAGCGCGTTGGTTGACTTGGCGCGACGTCGCTCCAGGTCAGGCGCTACCGCCTCGACATTACGCAACAAGGCCTCGGCACGCAGCCGGTCGAATTCGGTGGCGGCGCCGACGCTGACCATCTGCCCCACCAGGCCCAGGCTGTCGCGCTGGCTCTGGCTGATATCCGCGACCACCGCCTGTTCGGCTTCGATCCCTTGTAGCTCGAACCAGGTTGCCGCGACCGTCGCCGCGACGCTCGCTTGCACGCTGCGCAGCAACGCCTGACGCGACCCCGCCTGGGCCTGGGCCGCCTCCACCGAGCGACGCACGCGCCCAAACAAGTCGATTTCCCAGGCTGCATCCACCGCCGCACGGGTGGTTTCAATAGAGCGCTGCTCGCCGAAGGGAGTCTCGACCTCGCTGCGCTGGCGGTGCTCGTAGCCCAGGGCGGCGCCGCCGCTGGGCAGGAAGCCTTGGCGGCTTTCGCGCAACAGCGCCTTGGCTTCGTCCAGGCGTGCGGCGGCGATGCCGATGTCGTGGTTGGCCGCCAGTGCCTGTTGGATCAATTGGCTCAATGCCGGCTCGTCGAACACTTGCCACCACTGCACTTCGACCTCGCCCGGACCAAGCCCGGCGATGGGCGCGCCGAAGCTCGTCGCCCGCTGCGCAGCGGGCAGCACTGGCGCGGAATAATCCGGCCCCACCGAGCCACAACCGGCCAGCAGGGTCAACGACAACAGAAAAGCTGGATACGCCTGTTTCATGATGCGCTCTCCTTTAGCTGCACCGTCGGACTCGCCCCCTGACGCTGCACGCGCAGCGCCAGGCTGCGCATCACCACATAGAAAACGGGCGTCAGGAACAGACCGAACAGCGTCACGCCCAACATCCCGGCAAACACCGCAACCCCCATGGCATGGCGCATCTCGGCCCCGGCGCCACTGGCAAACACCAACGGGACTACGCCTGCGATAAACGCCAGGGACGTCATTAAAATAGGGCGCAGGCGCAATTGGCAGGCGTGGATCACCGCTTCCAATGGGCTGGCGCCTTCGGCTTCAAGGCTGCGGGCAAACTCGACGATCAGGATGGCGTTCTTCGCAGCCAGGCCCACCAGCACCACCAACCCGATCTGCACGAACACGTTGTTGTCGCCCTCCACCAGCCACACGCCGAGGATTGCGCTGAGCAGGCACATGGGCACGATCAGCAACACCGCCAACGGCAGCAGCCAACTGTTGTACTGCGCGGCAAGGATCAGATAAGCCAGCAGCACACACAGCGGGAAAATAAACAGGGCCGATGACCCGGCGAGCTTTTGCTGGTAGGTCAGGTCTGTCCATTCATAGGTCACGCCCTCGGGCAGTACCTCCTGGGCCAGGCGCTCCATGAGCGCAACCGCCTGCCCGGAGCTGACCCCTGGCATCGCGCCGCCAGAGATATCCGCCGAGGGATAGCCGTTGTAGTGAATCACCCGGTCAGGCCCGGAGCTCGGCGTGACCGTGACAAACGCTGATAACGGCAGCATGTCCCCGGCGGCATTGCGCACCTGCAGGCGGCCAATGGCTTCGGCCTGCATGCGATGGTCCGCGTCGGCCTGGGCCGTGACTTTGTAGGTGCGGCCAAACCGGTTGAAGTCGTTGACGTACAGCGACCCCAGATAGACCTGCAGCGACTCGAACACATCCGCCAGGCGCACGCCCTGGCTCTTGACCTGGGTGCGGTCGATGTCGACATTCAGTTGCGGCGCATTGACGTCCAGGCTGGTCATCAGCCCGGCTACCTGACCTGACTCAGTGGCTTTGGTCATCAGTACCTGGGTCTGCTGCACCAGCGCCTCCAGCCCGACGCCGCCACGGTCCTCGACCTGCAGCTTGAAGCCCCCGGTTACCCCGAGCCCCGGCACCGGTGGCGGCGGGAACACGCCGAGGAAGCCGTCGGGGATGCTCGCAAACTTGGCCTGCAGACGCCCGGCGATGGCGACCGCCGCCATATCCGGCGAGGTGCGCTCTTTGAACGGATCAAGCATGACGAACATCACCGCCGCATTCGGAACGTTGACGAAGCCGTTGACCGACAGTCCCGGGAACGCCACGACACTCTCGACCCCCGGCTCATCCAGGGCGATTTTCGACATTTGCCGCACCACCGCATCGGTACGCTCCAACGAGGCCGCGTTCGGCAGTTGGGCGATACCGACCAGGTAGTACTTGTCTTGCATCGGCACGAAGCCGGCCGGTACCGCGTTGAAGCCGAACCAGGTCAATGCGAGCAAACCGCCGTAAGCCAACAGCGCTACGCCACGACGGCCGACGACCTTGCGCACAGTGTTGCCATAGGCTTGCGGCGCACGCTGGAACGGCCGGCCCAGTACCTCCAACAGCCGTGCGGCACGACCACGCAGGCTGCGCGGGTCATGCACCACAGCGGCATGCCGTGGCCGCAGCAACAGGCCGGCCAGCGCCGGGCTGAGGGTCAACGAGTTGACCGCCGAGAGGATGGTGGAAATCGCGATGGTCAGCGCAAACTGCCGATAGAACTCGCCTTGCAGGCCACTGAGAAACGCGGTGGGAATGAACACGGCCGCCAGCACCGAGGTGATCGCAATGATAGGGCCGGTGACCTCGCTCATCGCCCGTCGCGCAGCCTGCATCGGCTCCTCGCCGTTCTCGATATGCCGCTCGACGTTCTCCACCACCACGATTGCATCGTCGACCACGATGCCGATCGACAACACCAGGCCGAACAGCGACAACGTATTGAGGGAGAAGCCCATCAGGTGCATGACCGCAAAGGTGCCGATGATCGATACCGGCACGGCCATCAAGGGAATCAGCGACGCGCGCCAATTGCGCAGGAACACCACCACCACGATCACCACCAGCAGGATCGCTTCCATCAGCGTGATGGCCACCGACTCCAGTGAAGCGCGCACAAACACGGTGGGGTCATAGGCAATCCGCGACACCAACCCCTCGGGGAAGTTGGTTTGCAGACGCTGCATGGTATCGCGCACCGACTGCGCCACATCCAGCGCGTTCGCCCCCGGGCTCTGGATGATTTGCAAGGCCACCGCAGGTTCGCCGTCCAACAGGCTGCGCAGCGCGTAGGCATCGGCGCCCATCTCGATACGGGCCACATCACGCAGGCGCGTGACCTGGCCGTTATCGCCGGTGCGGATGATGATGTCGCCAAACTGCTCTTCATCCGTCAGGCGCCCGAGGGTATTGACCGTGACTTGGAAGGCCGCAGTGGAATCCGGTGCCTGGCCGACCGAGCCGGCCGCCACTTGCACGTTCTGCTCGCGCACGGCGGTGATGACATCGCCGGCGGTCAAGCCACGGGCGGCGATCAGGTCCGGGTCGAGCCACAGGCGCATGCTGTATTCACCCGCGCCCCACACCAGCACATCGTTGATCCCCGGCAGGCGCGACAACTCATCGCGCACCTGCAGGTAGGCATAGTTGGAGATGTAGAGCGGGTCATAACGTTGGTCGGGGGACAGCAGGTGGACCACCATGAGGATGTCCGGCGAGGTTTTCTGCGTGACCACGCCCAGGCGCTGCACTTCTTCGGGCAAGCGCGGCAAAGCCCGCGACACACGGTTCTGCACCTGGATCTGGGCCATGTCCGCATTGGTGCCCTGGGCGAACGTTGCGGTCAGGATCATGCGGCCATCGGTGGCCGACTGCGAGGTCATGTAAAGCATGCCCTCAACCCCGGTGATTACCTGTTCCAGCGGCGCCGCCACCGTCTCGGCAATCACCTGCGGGTTGGCCCCCGGATACGACGCCGTCACTTGCACCGTGGGCGGCGTGACGGCGGGATATTCGCTCAACGGTAGATGGAAGAAGGCCACGATGCCGCCGATCATCATCAACACCGACAGGACAATGGCGAAGATCGGTCGGTCAATGAAAAAGCGTGGGAAGCTCATTGCACGCCCCCCACCGCCAGCGGTGCTTCAAGCGGCTTGCCCTCGATGCTGGCAGCCAGTGGTGTTACCTGCATGCCGGGGCGCACCAGGCCTTTGACGACAATGCGCTCGCCCGGTTGCAGGCCCTGTTCGATGACCCGCAGGCCGTCGACCACCGGGCCCAGTTCCACCGGGCGGTACTCGGTCTTGTCGCCCTCACCGACAACCAGCACATAACGGCGGCCCTGGTCGGTGCCGATGGAATGGTCGGCAATCAACACCCGGGGTTGCGCCGAGCCGGTATCCAGCTTGACCTTGGCGAACAGCCCCGGCGTCAAGCGCCCATCCGGGTTCTCCACCACCGCACGCACGCGCACCGTGCCGGTCTTGCGGTCAGCCGAGTTGGCCAGAAAATCCACGCGACCGGCCCGTGCATAGGTGGTGTCGTTGAGCATCGCCACCATGACCTTGGCGGCTTGTTCGCCCTTGGACCCGGCGTGTTGCCGCGTCGCTGCCAACGAATGCAGGTAGGTGCGTTCATCCACATCGAAATACACATGCAAGGGGTCGATGGAGACAATCGTGGTCAGGGGTGTTTCCCCGCGGGTCACATAGTTGCCTTCCGTCACCAATGCGCGGTCGATGCGCCCGCTGATAGGCGCGGTGACGCGGGTGTAACTCAGGTCAAGTTGGGCTGTATCCAACGCAGCCCTGGCGGCCTCCACCTGCGCTCTGCCGGCGTTCAACGAAGCAACGGCGGTGTCGAGACGATCACGTGCCACCACCTTCTTGGCATATAACTGCTCGGCACGGCCATGCTCGGCCTGGGCCAGCAACGCATTGGCCTCGGCCTCGCGCAGACGTGCCTTGGCTGCGTTCACTGCCGCCTGGAACATACGCGGATCGATCACAAACAGTGGACTGCCCTTGGCCACGAACTGCCCTTCGGGCACGCTGACACTTTGCAGATAGCCACTGACTCGCGGGCGCAATTGAACCTGGTCGATGGCGGTCAACGAACCGGTGTACTCCACAAACGGCGTCACCGCACGCGCCACCACCTGGGCGACCGGCACGCCGGGTGGCTTGGCTGCTGCAGCTGGCGTCGCATTGTCCGAGCATCCGCCGAGCATCAATGCTACGGCCAACGCCCCGGTAATGAGGCTTACTGGTTTGGTGCACATCGTTCACCCTCCTTGGAATTTTCAAGACAAACCGACACGTGGGGTTTTTATCCGGCTTGCCATACTGGGAAGGTCAAGCGCTATAAAACCGGGGGGTGTGTTTTTGTCTGGGAAATACTTGGAGGTGAATCAAATGGCGGCCACAGGGGCTTGGTGGCGCTCGGGCTTACCTGTCGAGCGTGGTTGAAGGTGGGAGCTGGCTTGCCTGCGAAGGGATCAACCCGGTTTGGCTGGTAGACCGAGGTGTCTGCATCGCAGGCAAGCCAGCCCCCACATTTGGATTGCGCGGTGTCAGCCAGGTATCTGTGGGCTCAGGCTCAGCTCCACGCCACCACCAGCAAGCCGGCGCCCAACACCAGGCACAACGGCGAATAGAAATAGGTATCCAGGCGAGCAAACCTCGACCCGCCGACTTTCTTGAAAAACCCCACCAGCTCCGAATCCCCAATCGCCCGGGCAAACATCAGCACGGCAATCGCGCTGATACCCCACTGCAACGCCCCGTGGGACACCGGCGAGAAATACAGCCCGGCGCGCAGACACACGAGCAAGGCAATCGCCACCAGCCCCATCGCCACCAGAAAAGTACCCAGCGCCGACGGCTTGAACGCCGGTCGCGGCCCGCTGGCAAACTCTCCGGGCAGTTGCGGGATAGCGGCCAGGCTGCCGAGCTTGCCACCCGCAGCCCAATACAGGTGCACCATGCTGATGAAGGTAAATACCCCGACGATCCACCGCGCAATCACAAAGCTCATGGTCGGCGCTCCACAAAAATGTGCGAATGAGGATAGCCGCCCTGAGTTTTTTTGCAGGCATTTCGTCGGTCGCTGATGATAAAGTGCCGCCCCATGAAACTCGCCCGTGCCGACCGCTCACTCATTGCCTGGACGCTCTACTGCTGCGTCCTGTTCAATGTGTTCGCCTGCAGCATTGGTCATGGGCAGATGGTGGGGATGCAGCTCAACGGCATCAGCGGCCAGTTCTGTACGGTGGACCCACGTACCCAGGCGCCCCTGCCCAGCAATTCTACGGATGAGAGCCTGCCAACGCTGTCGAAGGCGTTTGGTTGCCCGCTGTGTTCTACCGGCGGCATGGGCCCGGCGCTCAACTCCCACCTGAATGTGGCAGTCCTGCCGCAACCCCATGCGCCACCCGCAGCGGTGGTGCTCGCCGCCGACATTCCCGCCCGCTTCACCTGGCCTGCGGCTAATCCGCGCGCGCCACCTGCCTTCGCCTGATCCCTGCGCGTTCTGATCTGCACCGCTTCGTTTCCGTAAGGAGTACGGGGAGCAGTGCGTTGTTTTCGAGCCAAGTTTTCAGGATTCAACCATGAAACATTTACCCCTGTTGGCGGGCCTGTTCGGCTGCCTGCCTGTTTGCGCCTCGGCCCTTGAGTTGGCGCCAACCACCATTGACGGCGAGCAAAGTGCCGAGCCTGGGCTGGCCCTGGACCAATCCAGCGGCATGGCCTCGCGCCTGGGCCTGAGCGTGCGGGAAACCCCGGCGTCGGTGGCCATTGCTAACCGCAACGATATCGAGCGCCACGGCGCCAAGACCTTCCGCGATGCGGCCAATACCCTGCCCGGCGTCAACGCCAGCGCGCCGCCTGGGTTTGGCGGGTTTGTCTCGTACCGAGGGTTTACCAGCAGCCAGATCACCCAGATGTTCAACGGCATCAATGTCGCCACGGGCCTGGCGCGACCGGTGGATGCGTGGATCTATGACCGCGTCGAACTGGTAGGCGGCCCCTCCTCCCTGATCAACGGCGCAGGCTCAGTGGGTGGCTCGCTGAACTACGTGACCAAGCTGGCAAGCCGCGAGGAACAGGCCATCGAGGGCCAACTGAGCTATGGCAGTTACGACACCGCCGGTATGGCGTTCGGCCTCAACCATGCGCTGACCGAACCCGGCACCGAGGTGCAGCACTACGCCCGCCTGGATGTGAGCCGCAACACCAATCACAGCTACATCGACCGCGACCAGCGCGATGCCTGGAGCGTGGCGTTTTCCCTGCTCAGCGACCTCACCCCGAACCTGTCCCACACCCTGGCGCTGGAGTATCAGGACGAGCATGAAGACAGCCCGTATTGGGGCACGCCGGTACTCAACCCCAAGGCCGGTGAGCTGAAGATCGACAAGCACAACCGCTTCAATAACTACAACGTTGCCGACGGCCGTTATGAGCAACGTACGATCTGGGCACGCTCGATCATCGACTACCGGATCAACGACAGCACCACACTGAAAAACACCCTCTATCACCTCGACAGCCAGCGCGACTACCGCAACCTGGAGACCTACCAATACAACGCCGACAACAGCGCGGTGAACCGCTCGACGGCCTATCAGGTGCGGCATCAGGGCGAGCAGGACGGCAACCAGTTCGAACTGCGCCATGACACGAGCGTCTTCGGCCTCGCCACCACCTGGTCCGGCGGTTTTGAGTACAAGATCAACAGCACCACTAACAGCCCGTTGAACGTGCCGGGCAAAAGTACCGTAGACCCAAACCACTACGACCCGGGGCACTTCTATGATATTCCCGGTACCCGGCCAGGTTTCGTCAAGGACAAGACCAATCAGGTGACGACCAAGGCACTGTTCGTGGAAAACCGTCTGGGACTGACGGATAAGCTCTCGCTGCTGACCGGCCTGCGCTATGACGCCATTGATCTGGACGTGACCAACCATCGTATGATCACCGCCACCAACCCGCGACACTTCAAGCGCAGTTGGGAGCCGGTAACGGGCCGGGTGGGCCTGACCTATCAGTTCATCCCCTCCGCCAACGTCTATGTGCAATACAGCACCGCCGTCGAACAGCCCAACACCACTACCCAGGTGTTCGACGTGTCCACCGGCAAGCAATGGGAAATCGGCAGCAAGTTCGATTACCTGGAAGGCCGCGGTTCCGCCACGGTCGCCGCGTACAAGATCGAGCGCAAGGACTTCGCCGTCACCGACCCGCTGGACCCGACCAGCAGCATCCCGGTGGGCGCGCAGTCGTCCAAGGGCATCGAACTGGCCAGTTCGTTGCGCATCACGCCGAGGCTATTGGCCGAAGGCAACTTCGCCTGGGTGGACGCGCAGTACGATGAGTTCAACGAGAAAATCGCCAGCGGCGCCGTGGTGTCGCGCAAGGGCAATACGCCAACCAACGTGCCCAAGCGCGTGGGCAACCTGTGGTTGACCTATGACTTTGCCGAGAATTGGCAAGGCGGGGTGGATGCGCGTTATGTCGCTCAGGTGTATGCGGACAATGCCAACACCCAGACCGTACCGGCCTATACGCTGTTCGGCACCTTCCTGCGCTATAAGGTGGATGCGCATACCTCGGTAACCGGGCGCGTACGTAACCTGACTAACGAGGTGTATGCCGAGTTTGCCCATGTGTCGCCGGCGTACTATCTGGGATCACCGAGGACCTTTGAGCTGGCCGTACAGACCAAATTCTAAAGCTTGAATACAGTCACATGTGGGAGCTGGCTTGCCTGCGATAGCGGTGGGCCAGCTTCAAAAAGTGTTGTCTGACACTCAGTCATCGCAGGCAAGCCAGCTCCCACATCTTGATCTTCACTCGATACAAAGACCGCCGGTTACTTGAGGCTCGCCTCGACCTTCTGCGCCACATCTTCCGTCAACCAGGCCTTCCACACCTGCGGATGTTCCTTGAGAAACGCCTGGGCCACCTCCCGAGGCGGCGTGTGGTGCTCGCTCATCGTCGCCAAGGCTTTGTTAAGCGGCTCGATGGGAAACTCGACCTTCTCGAAGAACTGGGCAATCTGTGGATGTTCCTGCTGGAACGGCGTCGACACGCCAATGCTCAGCTTGGAAGCCAATGAGCGTGTCGGCTTCGGGTTCGGATTGTCTGCGTCAGTCAGGGTCTTCCACGCATCTGCATCAAATGGCGGTTCTTCCAGCTGGATCAATTTATAGCGCCCCATCAACGGGGTCGGCGACCAGTAATAGAACAGCACGGGCTTGCCCCGGCGAATCGAAGAGGCAATCTCCGCATCCAGCGCCGCCCCCGAACCGCTGCGGAAGTTCACATAGCTGTCGTCCAGGCCATAAGCCTTGAGCTTCTGTTTGTTGACCACTTCGGAGGTCCAGCCAATGGGGCTGTTCAGAAAACGCCCCTTGCCCGGAGATTCAGGGTCCTTGAACACGTCCTTGTAGCGCGCCAGGTCCTGCACGCTTTTGAGGTCTGGAGCCAGGGGTTTTAGCCCTTTGGAGGGGTCACCCTTGATCACGTATTCCGGCACCCACCAGCCTTCGGTCGCACCTTTGACGATATCGCCCAGGCCCGCCACCTTGCCTTCGGCTTCAGCCTTGACCCATACCGGGCTGCGGCCTGCCCATTCCTCGCCGATCACCTGGATGTCATTCTTGGCCAGGGCGGTTTCCAGGGTAATAGTGGTACCAGGCAAGGTGTCGGTGGGCAGGTCATAGCCCTTCTCGACGATAAAACGCAGTACTTCAGTGATCAGGCTGCCGCTTTCCCAGTTCAGGTCGGCAAAATGCACCGGTGCCTGGGCAGCCGATACCGGCAATGACAGACTCAGGGTCGTCAGGCCCGCCGCCAGCAGTGACTTCAATCCTTTCATGCCTGTGCACCTCGCGTTTTCGCAGTCATGGCGAACGGCTTTGCTGCGAATGCGCGAAGCCTCTGAATAGTTAAGTCAACTCAACTGTAGTAGAGGTTCCAAAAGACAAAGATGCACAGCGTATTTATCGCCTACTCGCTGGCCTTGAAGGTCACCAGTTCACCCTTGCGCCATTTGGCGGCTTTGCCAGTCACGGCCTTCAGGGTCTTGGTCAACCCTTCCTGCAATTGCTCATGGGCGGCGAATACCAGCATCACACTGTGGCCTTCCTTGAACACAATACCCTGGCCTTCGTTCGACGACACAAAGGCATAGTCGCCGAGGCCGTAGACGGTCAACTTGATATCGCGAAACCTCAATTCGAACTTGCCACCTTCGCGGCTGGGCAATACCGCTGCGCGAAAATGGTCACCTACTTTGAGTTCCAGACGTGGCTTGTCGTCCACGACCAGCGCCGTTTCGGTATCGATTTCGGCGATATAAATACCTTCCGGCGTCTGTTCAGTGACGTAGACAAACCGAGATTGAAACTGTTTGACCAACTTTGCGCGCAAATCACCCAGCACGAATAACGCGTGCATATCCAGATTACTGACTGCCAAGGAAACGCCCCCACATCAAAAAAGCACTGGCCGCCAAAGCGAACAGCACAAAAAATGGCCGTTACGACACGATACAGAGTCATTAAAAAACTGAAGAGAACTCGTAAGGCTAGTACAAACCTCAACGGCGGACCTCATGGGAAGTCAACCGCGATACAGCAAATCACAGGTTCAACGACCCGAGAATACGGGTCTGCCGACTTCAGAGAATAACCCAGTTAAAAATGCAGTTTTCCGACACCCCAACACAAAAAAACATCTGGGCATGGAACCAGTCACGAACTACCGACGACAATACTAGAACAGCAACCAGGGTGAAAACCACCCGAAACAACGCAGACAAGCTAACCGGATCGATCGACAGGAGCTGAGCATGCAACGACGTCAACACGACGCTACGTCTTTCCACACTCGTTCACCATGTCCCGACGAACAGCAATACTACTGCCTGCTGAACCTGAATGGGTACTCCAATTCGGTGCTTTACCAAGTTGTACCCGCAGGAAAGAACTTTTTTCATATTCTTGAAGTGCCCAGCGGCAAGATCAAGGGGTTTCGCAGCGATCACATCAAAGCCTGCGAACTGGCCAAGTCCCTTGAAGCCAAGCTATACGCCTCAGGCGGCGGAATCGTTTCGTCGCCTGGATGACTTTACCGCGCCACTGCCCCTCAACAACTGCCATACTGGCCTGTCCATGGAAGTTTGCCCCCCGCGGGTCAGGTTTCATCAACGCAGTTACCTTGAAGGGAAAGCCATACGTGACGGAATTTGATATTGGCGAATTTATTATCCACGGCGATGCGAGGGAAGTAGACGGTGAGTTTCAAGCGGTCATCATCATGCGAGCCAAACCACCGCTGAACAAGGTCACCGCGCACCAGGTGGAGAAAGACCGCTGGTTCAAAACCGCCGACGCAGCGGCCGTGGCTGGCAAAGAGGCGGCCAAGGCACTGAAAACCGCCGTGGATTGCGGCGCGCTCAATACCTGACAATCCGATAGAACTCTGGCGTGCCCTGCCCCTCACATGCATGACGATAAGCCCGCATGGAGAACGCTATGGACACCACCACCCCAACTCTTGAAACCCTGTTCGAACAACTGGGGCTGGATTCCAGCCAGGAAGCCATCGAACGTTTTACCGCCGAACATCGACTGCCCGATGATGTAAAACTCATCGACGCGCCATTCTGGAGCGAACAGCAGGCGAACTTCCTCAGGGAACAATTGCAGGTCGACGCAGAATGGGCTCCCGCAGTGGATGACCTCAATGCGCTGCTGCATGAGCCTCCCCGCGCTTGATCAATGCAGGCTGTCTGACGCTTCCCTGCGCAATAGCGCTTGCCAGGCAGCCTGGCATTCCTGCGCCTCGTCCCGGCTGGCGAATGCAGTGCCGCGCTGCTCACCGTTGAGCAACACCACCCAGCAAGCTCGCTGGCCCAGGGCACGCAGGGTTTGGGGTACGCCACTGCCGATCATTACGGCCACATCGACTTTGTTTTGCATGGAGCTTCTCCGCAGCATTAGTTAGCTGGCTAACAATGTTGGCCATGCTACGGCTTTATTCCAGTTGGAAAAAGCTATCCACGGAATAGCTTCATTGCATAAACAGCAACAATGCCGATCCAGGGCGGCCAGCTAGAGAGCCGCCCCCTTCACCGCATCAGGCTTGACGCTGGTGCTTGTCGATCTGCTCGTGGCGCTCTTGCGCTTCGATGCAGTACTTGGTGGTAGGACTGATCAGCAGGCGCTTGAGGCCGATAGGCTCGCCGCTGTCGTCACACCAGCCAAAGGAATCTTCCTTGATGCGTTCCAGAGCACGCTCAAGTTGCGGCAGCATGCGCTGGTCGCGGTCAATGGCGTTTACCAGCCAGGTGCGCTCTTCTTCGACAGAAGCCGCGTCAGCCGGGTCGGCCGGGGTGTCCAGGCTCTCAATGGCGATACGGTTCTGCTCAATGCGCTCGTGGTGCTCCACCTTCATGTCTTGCAGCAACTTCTCGAAAAAAGCGTGCTGTTCGGCATTCATGTAGTCATCCGCCGGCATGGCCAGCAACTTTTCCTTTGTCATTGATTTCTCTATAAAAAATACGTGCATTAAGGCGAATTAGGGAGCGTTCCGGCCGACCTGTGCAGGTCTCGGAAGGGCGCCATCCATTCCAAGCGCCACCCGGCACTCAATTTACGAGGGGCGGCAGTCTAAGGCCGACTTGAGGGCGCAGCAACTGAAAAGACAGGCATTTTTTCCCGATCAACCCCCAAAAGCACCAGGACGGGCTTGGCGAACGGTCATCGGAGTGCGTTTATAGCAAGAAATTCAGTGTTGTGGAGCTATATAGAAGACAAACGGTTGTAGGAGCGAGCTTGCTCGCGAAGCACTCAAGGACACCGCGCTCAATCAGATAGCCCGCGTTATCTTTGCAGCTTTCGCGAGCAAGCTCGCTCCTACAGGGTTAGGTACTCAGCGCTTGAGCTTGCGCTTGTTGCGGTATTGATCGATCACCACCGCCACCACGATGATCAGGCCCTTGATGATGTCCTGGATATACGCATCCACCCCGACAAAGGTAAACCCGCTGGCCATGACGCCGAGGATCAGCGCGCCGATCACCGTGCCGGTGATGCGCCCTACTCCACCGGCCAGGCTGGTACCGCCGATCACTGCGGCGGCAATCGCGTCCAGCTCGTAAGACATGCCCATGCCGGCCTGCCCCGTCGCTGCACGTGCCGAGGCCACCACGCCGGCCAGGCCCGCCAGGAGACCGGCGATGCTATAGACGATGATCAGGTGACGCTTGACGTTGATCCCCGAAGTGCGCGCCGCTTGCATGTTGCCGCCGATGGCATAGGTGTACTTGCCATACTTGGTGTAACGCAGGGCAATGTGGAAGATCACCGCCACCACCAGGAAGATAATCACCGGCATCGCGCCATGGCCGATCGCCGTGTAGGAGTCCGAGAGCATGCTCACCGGCTGACCTTCGGTGTAATAGCGCGCCAGGCCACGGGCCGAGACCATCATGCCCAGGGTTGCGATAAACGGCGGAATGCCGGTGACCGCAATAATGCTCCCGTTGATCGCGCCCGCTAAAAGCCCCACGCCCAAACCCATCGCCACCGGGATCCACACCGGCAAGTCGGTGAGGGACGGAAACACCGCCCGGGAAAAGTCGGAGGTCTGCGCCAGGCTGGCGGCGATCATCGCTGACAAGGCCAGCACCGAGCCGGACGACAAGTCGATGCCCGTGGTGATGATCACCTGGGTCACACCGATGGCCAGCAGGCCGATGATCGACACCTGCAGAATCATCAGCACCAGGCGCTGGGAGTTCATCAGAAAGCTCTGGTCGCGCACGATCCAGCCAAACAGTTCAAACACCAGGCCGATACCGATCAGCACCAGGAAGATACTCAGCTCGGTGGGCATGCGTCGACGGTTCTTGACCGGTGCGGTTGCCGGCTTGTTGTCTGTTATTGCGTTCATAACCCATCACCTTCTTATTCTGTAGATCAGTGGACTGCGGTCATCCCGGAAGCCAACTGCATGACTTTTTCCTGGGTCGCCTCGGCGCGATCCAGGGTGCCCATCAGTTCACCTTCGTGCATTACCATCACCCGGTCGCTCATGCCGAGCACTTCGGGCAGTTCGGAAGAAATCATGATCACCGCCATGCCCTCGCTGGCGAGGAAGGCGATCAAGCGATAGATCTCAGCCTTGGCGCCCACATCGATACCACGCGTCGGCTCATCGAGGATCAGCAAGCGTGGGTTGGTCATCAGCCAGCGCGCCAGCAAGGCCTTTTGCTGGTTGCCACCGGACAAGGTGTCGATGCATTGCTCCAGGGACGGGGTTTTCACCCGCAGTTTCTTGCACATGTCTTCACACAGGGCACGCAAGGCTTTCTGCTGGATAAAACCGTTGCCCGAATAGTGCGGCAGCACCGCCATCTCCATGTTCTCCAGCACTGACAGGCACGGGAACAGGCCGCTGAGCTTGCGGTCCTCGGTCAACAGCGCAAAGCCTTTCTCAATGGCCATATGCGGGTCGGTAATGCGCACCGCCTTGCCGTCCAGGGTGATTTGCCCGCTGGAACTTGGGGTGATGCCAAAAATGGTTTCCGCCACATTGGTGCGCCCGGAGCCCATCAGCCCGGCGATACCGAGGATCTCCCCGGCGTGCAGGTCGAACGATACGTCCTTGAACACGCCGTCCAGGCTCAGGTCGCGCACCGACAGCAGCAGCTCGCCAATAGGCGTTTCGCGCACCGGAAACAGCTGGCTCAGTTCACGCCCGACCATCATCGAGATGAGGCTGTCGCTGTTCATGCTGTCGGCCCGTTGCAAGCCGATGTATTGGCCGTCGCGGAACACCGCCACTTCATCGGCGATGGCGAACACTTCGTTCATCTTGTGGGTGATATAGACGATGCCTTTGCCCTGGGACTTGAGGTCGGCAATGATCGAAAACAGGTGGGCCACTTCCTTGTCGGTAATGGCCGAGGTGGGTTCATCCATGATCAGGATGTCGGAGTCATAGGACACTGCCTTGGCAATCTCGACCATCTGCCGTTCGGCAATGCTCAGGTTGCCGACCTGTTCTTCCGGGTCGAGGTTGATGCGCAGGCGCGCCAGCAACTCGGCGGTGCAACGGTGCATTTCGCGGTGGTTGACCATGTGCAGGCTGTTGAGCTGTTCGCGGCCGATCCAGATGTTCTCGGCGATGCTCATATGGGGCATCAGGTTGAGTTCCTGGTGGATCATCGCGATCCCGGCCTTTTGCGCGGCCAGCGGCGTTTCAAAGGTGATCGGCTTGCCACGCAGGCGAATTTCGCCGGCGTCGGGCTGGTAGATGCCGGCGATGATCTTCATCAGCGTCGACTTGCCCGCACCGTTCTCGCCCATCAACGCCAGCACCGTGCCGGGGCGCACCCGCAGTTGCACATCGTCCAGGGCCACGACACCGGGAAAGCCTTTGCTGATGTTGAGGATTTCCAGCAGGTAGGGTTCGTCCAGCGCCAGCGCCGGGTGGGCGGCGGGCTGAGACGTGGCGGCTTGAGCAAGCATAGGGAGGTACTCCATCTGCAGGGCGGCCGTGACCGCCCTGCCAGCTTTTGTTGTTATGTCGGGGCTACTTGAAGTCTTTGACGTTGTCCGGGGTGATCAACTGGAACGGGATCACCACGTTCTGCTCGACCGGCTCCTTCTTGGCCATCTTGCGCGCTGCCTCTACCGAACCTACCGCCTGGCCCTTGGCGTCCTGGAAGGCCGACACGGTCATGTCGCCCTTGGTGATCGCGTTCAAGCCATCGGGCGTGCCGTCGACACCGGCAATCAATACGCTGCCTTTTTCCTTGCCGGCCGATCTCAGGGCCATGGATGCACCGATCGCCATCTCATCGTTGTTGGCCAGCACCGCATTGAACTCCCGGCCCTGGGTCAGCCAGTCGTTGACCAGGGTCATGCCCCTGTCACGCAACCAAATGCCGGTTTGCTCCTGCTCGATCTTGATGTCCGGGTACTTGGCCAGCACTTCCTTCACGCCCTTGGTGCGGTTGGTGGTGGAGTTGTTCGCCAGGTCGCCCAAAAGAATCACGATCTTGCCCTTGCCGCCGAGCTTTTCGGCGATGTACTGCATTTGCAGGCGGCCGGCCTCGACGTCATCGGAGGTCACGGCCACCACGTCCTTGGGCAGGTCTTTCTGGTCGGGGCGGCGGTTGACGAACACCAGCGGGATACCCGCCTTTGTGGCGGCACTGATGATGTTCTTGGTCGACGCGGTATCGACCGGGTTGACGATAATCGCGTCGACCTTCTGGCTGATGAAGTTCTCGACCTGGCTCAACTGCTTGACCACATCGGCGCGGGCATCTTCGAACTGCAGTTGCACGCCATCGCCTTTTGGATAGGACTTGGCTTGCTTGTCCATGTCCTCGCGCAGGTAAGTGAGGAAGGTGTCATCGAACGCGGACATCGTCACGCCCACCTTGAGATCGGCGGCGCCGGCCACACCACTGGCCAGTAGCATGGACAAGGCCAGGGCGGTAAAACGGGTCGGGGTCTTCATGAACGGTCTGTCTCCACTTTCTTGTTGGTTTTTTTCGACGTTGCGTTGATCAGGACTCGGCTGTCAGTCGCACCACCGGCGCACCTGGAATGCAGCACACCAGCGCGCCCTGGTTTTCGACGCACAGCACATTCAGGAAGGAGAAGTAGAACGGCCGGGCGCGGGGCAGTCCGCGTGGCGCTTGGAGGGGGCGTAAAACTCGCAGTACAGCGTTGAAGATTTTCATCTGACGGTACCTGGTTGTTTTTGATCTTGTTTTTGTTGAGTCGCCCGTAGGTTCCGGGACGTACTTTATGCAACCTGGAAAAGACTGTATTAGAAAATAATTTCCATATCAACCTGTTTTAGAATTTTATTCTATTTTCGTCGAAACCACCTGCTGACGCTCGGCACTCAGGCGCGCGGCGTCCAATATACGGGTGGTTTCCAGGGCGTCATAGGCATTGACCGGCAGCGGTCCCTGCCCCACCACGGCCGCTTGCAACTGCCGATAGAATTGGGGCCAGCAGCCCTTCTCCGACGGCACCCGCTCACGCTCCGGCCCTTGCTCAAACCAGCCCCAGCGTCGATGCTCCTCGGCGCCCCAGTGTTCACCTTCGGTTTTCGGTGACTTGCCGGCCAGCAGCGCTTCTTCCTGGCCATCCAATCCGTCGACGGTGTAGCAGCCCAGGCTGCCACTGACGCGAAATCGCGGCGCCTGGCTGTTCTGCAACGCGTTGCCCCACAGGTGCGAAATCACGCCATTGGCATGGGTGAGGGAGACAAAGAAGCCGTGGTCCACCGTGGGATGTTCTGGTGTGTAGTGCAATTGAGCGAACACCCGCTCCACCGGGCCGAACAGTTGCAACGCCTGGTCCACCAGATGGCTGCCCAGGTCACGCAGCCATCCTCCACCGCTGGCATTGCCCACGGCCTGCGGACTGTAACGTTCCACACGGGATTCAAAGCGGGTGATGGTGCCCAGGGCGCCAGCGTCGATCAGTTTGCGCAGGGTCAGGTAATCCGAATCCCAGCGCCGATTCTGATAAACACTGAGCAACGAGCCCTGACGTTCGGCAGCGGTAATCAGGGCCTGGGCTTGTTCGGCGTTGGCGGCAAAGGGTTTATCGCTGACCACCGCCACCCCGTGCTCGATGGCTTCCAGCACCAGGGCCGGGCGACCTTTGAGGGTGGTGGAAATCACCAGGGCATCGACGCCGGCTTCGACGATCTGGCCGATGGAGTCGAAGGCTTTGACACCCGGAAGGTCAGTACTCAGTTGCTTGCGACGTTCGGGTGAACGCGTCACCACGCCGACAAAGGTGGCGCCAGGCAGGGTGGCGATCAACGGCGCATGAAAAAAGCGTCCGCCGTGGCCGTAGCCCACTAGTCCGATTCGCATGTTCAACTCCAGAATTGATTTGGAAACCCAATCAACTGTGGGAGCTGGCTTGCCTGCGATAGCAGTGAGTCAGGCAATCAATCTGTCACTGATAGACCGCTATCGCAGGCAAGCCAGCTCCCACAGTGTCAACCACTTTTCTGCAGTGAGTTAGCCGTAGAAGCGCGGGCGATCCGGCAGGCTGACTTTCACAATCTGCCCACTGCCCTGGGCTTCAATACACGCATCCGCCGCCACCGCCGCCGCAAACCCATCCCAGGCCGACGGCCCGCCAACCTGCCCGGCCAGCACGCTGTCGATAAACGCCTGCAACTCCACGTCATAGGCACCGATAAACCTATCCTTCCAATCCATCAGGATCGCGTTGGAAAGCTTCGCGTCGCTGCGCAGTTGCACCTGAGATGGTTCCGGCAACCTGGCGATGCCGCTCTCCCCCACCACTTCGCACTGGATGTCGTAGCCGTATTGGCAGTTCACAAACACTTCCACGTCGATACGCGTGCCTTTGGCAGTTTCCAGCAGCACGATCTGCGGGTCGCGCAGGTGCGCCAGCGCCTTGCTGGTCTTGCGCGGGAACACCACCTGCACGGACACGTAGTCGTCGTTGAGCAGCCAACGCAGCACGTCCAACTCATGGATCAGGGTGTCGGTGATCGCCATGCCGGTGTTGTAGTTCTCGCCCACCGTGGGGTTACGGTGCGCGCAGTGCAGCATTAACGGCTCGCCAATCTGGCCGCTGTCGATCACAGACTTGAGGGCACGATAGCCTTGGTCGTACGGGCGCATGAAACCCACCTGGACCAGGCGCTTACCGTGTGCCACTTCGGCCTCGACAATGTTGCGGCAGCCCTCGGCCGTCACCGCCAGCGGCTTTTCACAGAACACCGGTTTGCCGGCAGCAATCGCGGCCAGCACAAACTCTTCGTGGCTCGGCCCCCAGGACGTCACCAGTACCGCTTCGACCTCTGGCGCGTTGATCAACGCATGGCCGTCCGGGTACACCTCGGCGTCCAACTTCAAGTCGGCCACCACCTGGGCCGCCTGCTCAAGGTTGATGTCGGTGACGGCCACCACCTGGCTGTTGAGCAAGGCCTGGCTGCAACGACGAATATGGTCCCGGCCAATGGCGCCCGTACCAATCACTCCAAGTTTCAAAGACATGCAAACACTCCTCTTGTTGTTAGTACTGCCGGGCCTGGGCCAGGTGTTCATTGAGTTTTTTTGCCGCTGCATTCGTACGTTCACTGGTGGACACTTGCGCCACACCCACCCGCCACCACGACAGGTAGCCGTGGATCATGGTCTTGGGCAGCACCTTGATATCGATCAGCGTGGAGACGCTTTGCGTGCGGGCATCCGCCAACGCCGCTTCCAGCTGTTCCAGCGTGCTGACCTTGTAGGTCTTGCAACCGTAGGCCGCTGCGCTCATGGCGAAGTCCACCGGCACCAGGCCACCGTCGAGCTTGCCGCTCTCGGGGTTACGGTAGCGGAACTCGGTGCCGAAGCTGTCCATGCCATTGCCAATCTGCAGGTTGTTGATGCAACCGAATGCCATGTTGTCCAACAACACCACGTTGATCTTGCGGCGCTCCTGGATCGAAGTGGCCAGCTCCGAGTGCAGCATCATGTAGGAGCCATCGCCGACCAGGGCGTACACCTCCTTGCTCGGCTCGGCCAGCTTCACACCCAGGGCGGCATTGATCTCGTAGCCCATGCATGAATAGCCATACTCGACGTGGTAGGTGTTGACGCCCTTGCTGCGCCAGGCACGCTGCAAATCGCCGGGCAGGCTGCCAGCGGCGGCCACGATGATTGCGTCATCGGCCAGGCGTGCATTGAGCACGCCGAGCACAGCGCTCTGGGTCAGGCACGAACCGGTCAGCTCGATGAATTCCCGCAGCACGGCACGGTCCAGGTGGTCGTCGACTTCGGGGACAAACTCATCGCCCTGGTAGTGCACCTGATGCACGCGGTCCACTTCAGCGTCGAGTTGCGCCTTGGCGTCGGCGATCTGCTCGCCCCAGCCCGAACGGTAATCGCCCAGGGCATCGGCCAGTGCTTCAAGGGCGACTTTTGCATCGGCCAGCACTTGCACTCCGTCCAGTTTCAACGCATCGCAGGGGCTTATATTGAGGTTGAGAAACTTCACCTCGGGGTGCTTGAACAGCGATTTTGAGGAGGTGGTGAAGTCGGTATAACGGGTGCCGACACCGATGATCAAGTCCGCCTCAGGCGCCAGCAGGTTAGCCGCCAGGCAGCCGGTTTCGCCGATGCCGCCGACGTTCAGCGGATGGCTGGACACCACGGCGCTCTTGCCCGCCTGGGTTTCCGCGAAAGGAATATCGAAACGCTCGGCAAAGGCTTGCAGTGCTTGGTTGGCGGCGGAGTATTTGACCCCGCCGCCGCAAATGATCAGCGGCTTGCGCTTGCCGCGAAACGCAGCCAGCGCGTCACCGATCATGGCGCTGGTGGCCGGGCGTCGGTCGATGCGGTGCACGCGTTTTTGCAGGAAATAGTCGGGGTAGTCCCAGGCTTCGGCTTGTACATCCTGGGGCAAGGCCAGGGTCACCGCGCCGGTTTCAGCCGGGTCGGTCAGCACGCGCATGGCATGGATCGCCGCGGTCATCAGTTGCTCGGGGCGGTTGATGCGGTCCCAGTATTTGCTCACGGAGCGGAAGGCATCGTTGGTGCTGATGCTCAGGTCGTGGAACTGCTCGATCTGCTGCAACACCGGGTCGGGCTGACGGCTGGCATAGACATCGCCGGGCAAGAGCAGCAACGGGATGCGGTTGGCGGTGGCAGTCGCTGCGGCGGTGAGCATATTGGCCGCGCCCGGCCCGACCGAGGCCGTGCACGCATAGATCTTGCGGCGCAGGTGCTGCTTGGCGAACCCGATGGCGGCGTGGGCCATGCCTTGCTCATTGCGGCCCTGATGCACCACCAGGTCGCCGCTGCCCTGCTCCAAGGCCTGGCCAAGGCCCAACACATTGCCATGCCCGAAAATAGTGAACACCCCGGCGACAAACTTGCTCTGTACGCCATCTACTTCGATGTATTGGTTGTCCAGGAACTTCACCAGGGCCTGGGCCATGGTCAATCTTGTTGTGGTCATCACTTGCACCTTGTATGAATGCAATTGGAATGTTCAACACCGATTCACTGTGGAAGCTGGCTTGCCTGCGATAGCGGTCTATCAGTTGCACAGGTATTGCCTGACACACCGCTATCGCAGGCAAGCCAGCTCCCACATTTTTGATCGCGTTATGGCAAGGGCTTTTGCAAATACGCCATGCTGCTGCCCAAGGCCTGCCGGATATCCGCCAACCCGTGCACGCTTTCGGCAAACGGTTCGAACGACAAATAGCCGCTGTAGCCGGTGCTCAGCAAGGTGTCGATCTGCACCGCATTCCCGAGGATATCGTCCTCGCCCACCAGCACGCGGTGGCCGTCGCGGATCGACTCCAGCGGCGCCTCGCGGTCTTCCACCCCAGAGATGTGCACCAGCCCGGTCAGTTCCGGGAAGAACTCATGCTCGCCGGCCAGGTGATGGTGAAAGGTGTCGTGCACCACCCGGAATACATCCAGGCCGCCGATGGCCTTGATTGCATCCACTGCCACGCGCTTGCGGCGCAGGGCGGATACGGTGAAGCCCAGGGGCTCGATAAAACCCAGAATCCCGTACTCGCGCAGGATCAACGCCAGTTCGCTCAACGCCGTGCGCAAACCAGCCGCGCGCTGCGCGTCGTTGCGCGTATCGCCAGGCTGATTGAACGGGCACATCACCATGCCCTGGGCCCCGCACTCACGGGCGTAGGTGGCCAGTTCGATTGCCTGGGCACGGCGTTGGTCATTCCACACATCAAAGGGGTACAGCGCGTTGATCGACAACACCTTGATGCCCTGCGCTGCGCACAATTCACGCACGCGGCTGGCGGGTGTGCCGTATTCGATTTCACGGTTCTTGAGGTCGTTGCGGATCTCAATGGCCTCGCAGTTGAGAGCCGCCGCCAACTGGATGAAATCCGGCAGGGACAGGTTGGGGGCGACCATGCGGTTGAGGGCAAAACGTAGCGGCGACTTCATTGTTTTTGTTCTCCGTGCAACACCGTTTACAGGTCCAGCAGCCAGCTGTGCTGCGGGTCGTTATGGAAATGCCAGGCACGTTTGGGGCCGGCCATCACGTTCAGGTAATAAGACTCGTAGCCATACGGCACGCTGACCGGGTGATAGCCCTTGGGCACCACCACCAGGTCACTGTTTTCCACGGCCATGGCCTGGTCGATGCTGCGATCATCGGTGTACACGCGCTGGAACACGAAGCCCTGAGGCGGGTTGACCTGGTGGTAGTAGGTCTCTTCCAGAAAGCTCTGGTGCGGCAGGTCGTCGGTGTCGTGCTTGTGCGGCGGGTAGCTGGAGGAATGCCCCGACGGCGTGCGTACTTCCACCACCAGCAGCGAATGGGCCGGCTCGCTGTCGGGTAGGATGTCGCAGACGTAGCGAGTGTTGGCGCCTTTGCCGCGCACACTGCGCTTGCACTGCTCGGGGCGGATCAAGCGCGGGGCAAAACCCGTAGCACCCGGCGCTGCGCAGACGGCAATCTGCACATCGCTCAGGGCCGTGACTCGGGCGTCAGTGCCCGGCGGCAAATAGGCGGCGAACGGTGACTTGTCTTCGAACACCGACTGGCGATCCCCCAGGTTCTGCCAATTGAAGCCTTCGCCTTCAATATTCACTCGACCGCTGAGCAGCACCAGGCACAGTTCCTGATCGCCCGCACTGACCGGCAGGGTTTCGCCCAGGCTCAGGCGGTACGCGGCAAAGCCCACGTATTCCAGGCGCCCGGCTTCCAACGCTACCATGGTTTGCCCGCGTTTGCTGCTTTTGACCAACAAGCTCATCACTCAAGTCCTCTGGTTGAGAAGCGCACGCAGGGTGTCGTAACCCTTCTTCGCGTAGATATAGCTGGGCGCCACGGCCGGGTCCTGCTCGGCTTCTACCACCAGCCAGCCCTTGTAGTTCGCCGCGAGCAACATATCCAGCAACGGTGCGAAGTCGATATCACCATCGCCGGGCACGGTAAAAGTGCCGTTGACGATGCAGTCCGGGAAGCTCCACATCTGGTTACGCGCCAGTTGCACCACGGGTTTGCGTACATCCTTGAAATGCACATGGCAGACGCGGTCGATATGCTTGCGCAGCACCTCGATGGGTTCGCCGCCGCCCATGTAGCAGTGGCCCGAATCGAACAGCAAGCCAACTTCCGGGCCCGTGCGTTTCATCAACTGGTCGATGTCGTCGGGGGATTCGACGTACGCCCCCATATGGTGGTGATAGGCCAGGCGCACGCCCTGGGACAAGGTGAAGCGCGCCAGTTCGGTGAGTTTGTCGGCGTAACCCTGCCAGGCCTGTTCACTGTGAAAACGCGGGCGCTCAATCAAGCGGATGCGCGAGCCCTGGATCGAGTCGGCCACTTCGCCGTATACCAGCACCGAGGCGCCGTTGTATTTGAGCAGTTCGACATGGGCGGCAATGGCGTCGATTTCTTCAGCCACCGAACGGCGGGCCAGGCGGCTGGAGTACCAACCGGACACCAGCGCCAGGTCATAAGGACGCAGCACGTCAGCGACGCCCTTGGCATCCTTGGGGAATTTGCCGTTGAGTTCAAAACCTTCGTAGCCGATGTCCTTGCCTTCGCTCAGGGCCGTGCTCAGCGGGGTCTCACCGCCGAGGGCCGGGAGGTCGTCGTTGCTCCAGGAGATCGGGTTGATGCCAATTCGGATTGCGGGCATGGCTGCACCTTTTGTTTTTATCTTCAGAATTCACTGGGATCTGCTTTGTGTGGGAGCTGGCTTGCCTGCGATAGCAGTGTGTCAGGCAGTACATTTGCAACTGATAGGTTGCTATCGCAGGCAAGCCAGCTCCAACATTTGATCGTATTTACCGTCGGGCGCTGAGCCAGGCATTGATGAGCTGTTCGAAGGTCGCCTGCACCTGCTGGATCAGCGTTTCATCATCAATCTCCCCCGCCATCCACGCCCGGCTCGGCTCGTGGAAGATCGTGCGGCCCACGGCAAACCCACGGCAGGTGCTGCTCTGGCTGGCTTGCTTGAAGCCATCGGCGAGAAACTCGGGGGAAGCATTCAGGCCCAGCAACACCACGCCACGGCAGTAGGGGTCGCGTTCCTGGATCAGTTCGTCGAGCTTTTTCCAGTCTGCGGCCGATTGGGTTTCGATCTTCCACCAGGCCGGGTAAATGCCAAGGTTGTACAGGCGCTTGAGGCTGCGGTAGAGCACGTCCGGGTAGGTGGACGGGTGATCCTTGGGTGGGATGACTTCCAGCAGTAGTTCGTGGCCACTGACCAGCGACGCCTCGTACACCGCCTTGAGTTGCGCTTCCTGTTCCAGGCGCAGCATCGGCTCGTCATCGGGGTGAAATTGCACCAGGCACTTGATGATCTGTTCCTGGGGCCAGGCAATCAGGTTGCTGCCGATCGAACGCCCGTGCTCGAACGCCAGGGGCCGCGAGTTCTGCACTTCCACCGGGCGAGCGATCCACCAGCCGCGACCGCTGGCGGCGTTGAGTGCATCCTGGCCAAAGCGTTGGTCGGCGAGCAGGCCCACATCCGCCTCGACGCCCTGCTCGCTGAGGTTGCGCTCCACGCGTTCGATGGCCTGGATAAACAACTGCTTGATGTCGCTGATACGCTCAGGGGCCTGGCCACCTTTTTGCGCCAGCTCCACCAATTGCCAGCGGTGGTCGAAGGCAAAGACGAACAGTTGCTTCCAGGCCTTGCGCGGCACCGTGACACGGTGCAGGCGTTGCAGGGTCACGTCCTGGTCCGGCCGGGTGATGGGCACGGGGCTGTTGAACAGGTAATCGAGTTCGGCGGGGGTCGGCATCGCTGGCGCACAGGCGTGGCGCGACACCACCAGGCCGCCACAGGCATTGGCCAACTGGCTGCAACGCTCATCGCTGGCGTCATTGATCCAGCCGCTGAGGAAGCCCGACATAAACGCATCACCGGCACCCAACACGTTGAGCACTTCAACCCGCACGCCAGGATAGATGGCCCCGTCTTCCAGGCGCGCCGGAATTGCGCCGTGAATCACCGTGCAGCCCTGGGGGCCGAGCTTGACCACCAGGGTGGCCGGGGTCAGTTCACGCACGGTGCGCAGGGCGGTGAGCAGGTCTTCACTGCCGCCGGCAATCAGGAACTCCTCCTCGGTGCCGACGATCAGGTCGAAACGCGGCAGGATCTTCTGCACATGCTGGCTCACATTCTGGTCGGCGACGAAACGGGTTTCACCATCGGCCCTGCCTGCCAAGCCCCACAACACAGGGCGGTAGTCGATGTCCAGCACGCGCTTGACGTTGTGCCTGGCCGCGTAATCCAGGGCCTGGAGGCTGGCTTTGTACACGCCGTCGGTGGAGAAATGCGTACCGGTGATCAACAGCGCTTTGCTGGAGGCAATAAAGGCTTCGCTGATGTCTTCGGCGCGCAGGGCCATGTCGGCGCAGTTTTCGCGGTAGAACACCAGAGGGAAGGTTTCGCGGTCCTTGAGGCCCAGCAGCACCAGGGCGGTGAGGCGCTCCGGGTCGACCTTGATGCCGCTGACATCACAGCCTTCACGGGCCAGGGATTCCACCAGGAAACGGCCCATATGGTCATCACCCACCCTGCTCAGCATCGCCGACTTGAGCCCAAGCCTGGCCGTGCCGAAAGCGATATTGGCGGAAGAACCGCCCAGATACTTGGCGAAGCTGGACACATCCTCAAGCCGCGCACCGACTTGCTGCGCATAAAGATCGACGCCCAGGCGCCCGAGGCAAATCAGATCCAATTGACGCCCACTGGCAAAACGAGTCTGGCCCATGCTGGCTCCTGTTATTTTTATCAGCCTGCGTTGTGCCGCCGTGGCGACGGCAAACGCTCTTGGTGGGAGCAGACTAGAACGTCCGCTGGCAGCAATCAATATTTATTCCATAATTATTTTTAGTGGAATATTTTTTCCAATACCTCAGGATAGTGGCACGCCAGCGCCCATGCATCGTTTCAGCAGGCCACGCGGGCCGCGATGCCGGGGTATTTTTTTGTGCCTACCCTGTAGACTTGCGCCACCTATCAGCGCATCAGACGAACACGCCAGAAGGATTGCCCATGTCCCGCACCGGTCCCGAGACTACCCTGGAAGAAACTATCGCCAGCCCTCCGATCAATGCCGAACGCCTGTTGCAGCTGATCACCGACGAATACGAGAGCCTGCCGCGCCAGCTCAAGCGTATCGCCAGCTACATGAGTCAGCAGAGTGACCGGATCATGGTCGACCGGATCAGCGACATCGCCCGGGAATGCGAAGTGCACCCTTCGGCCATCGTGCGGTTTTCCCAGCGCTTCGGTTTCAGCGGGTTCAGTGAGATGCAGGCGCTGTTTCGCGAGGCGTATACGCACAAGACCACGCCGGTGCAAAACTACCAGCAGCGCATTCGCAGCATGATCGCCAACAAGTCCCAGAAGGCCAGCGGCGGCGACCTGGCGCGCGAGTGCGTCAACGCCACCCTGTCGGGCATCGAACGCTTGGGGCTGGAGTTGGACGACGCTGCCTTCGAGAAAGCCGTGGACCTGGTAGTCAATGCCGACAACATCTACGTGGTCGGCGTGCGCCGCTCCTTTGCGGTGGCCGACTACCTGGTCTACAACCTGCAGCACACCAACAAGCGCATCCACCTGATCTCGGGGCTAGGCGGCAGTTATCGCGAGCAGATGCGCAGCGTGCGCGCCAATGACCTGGTGATAGCCATCAGCTTCACGCCCTACGGCAAAGAGACCCAGCACTGCCTGCGCATCGCGCAGCATCACCAGGCCAAGACCCTGATCATCACCGACAGCAACCTGTCGCCCCTGGCCAAGCGGGCGAATGCGGTGTTGTTGGTCAATGAAGGTTCCTCGTTTGCTTTCCGCTCGCTGAGCGCCACGCTGTGCCTGTGCCAGGCGTTGTTCATTGCGGTGGCGTATCGGTTGGAATTGAAGGTGGATGAGATTCATGAGCAGGTTGGGTTCGACGACTGACGGGGCCTGCCCTACCCCTGCCCCTGTAGGAGCGAGCTTGCTCGCGAAAAACGCAAGAACGCCGCGGCCATTTTGAATGAACGCGGCGCCTAGCAGTTCTTCGCGAGCAAGCTCGCTCCTACAATTAGTGCATGAAAATCGCGATCAGGATGATCACCGGAATCGGCACGCCGAGGAACCACAGCAGTAATGAGCGCATCATGTTCTCCTTGAATTAACGAACGTAGTTTTCGGTTTCGACGTACACCACGGCATCCCGGCGGCGACCGCCGAAGGTGGCGGCAAAGCTGGCGAAGAACGCACCGATGAGCAGGGCCACGAAGGTCCACAGCGAGGTGTAGGCCGCTACTTTCGCAGCGGTGTCAGCGGCTTGCTTGGCTTTGAGTTTGGCGTCTTCAACGGCCTTGCGCGCGTCGCCATAGACCTTGTCGATACGGGCTTCGGCATCGGCCTGGCTAAGGTTGGTGCGCTGGCTGATCAGTTGGGCCAGGTAGGCGCGATCTTCCGCTGCCAGTTGGCCGTCGTTGCTCAACGTACGCGTCAGGATACGACCGACCACGGCGTGGGCTGCATCATCGCTGACCGCCGCTGGGCGATCATCGCGGAACAGGCTGTCGACGTAGTAACCGAAGTCACCACTGTCGGCACCCTTTGCCGCGCTGCCCGCAGCTTGGGTGAGGCCGCTGGCGGCGCCCGATGCCACGCTGGCGCCAGCTTTCACGCCGCCGCTGACCACACTGCTGACCGAGCCAACCACCAGCATCGCCGTGATCAATGTGGCCACTGCCCACGCCAGGAAGCCATGGGCGGTGTCGCGAAAGTACACCTCGTCCCCGTGCATATTGGCCCACTTCACCCGCAAACGACCGGCGATATAACCGCCCAGGCCCGACGCAACGATCTGGGTGAACGCCAGCCAGACAATTGTGGAAATGCCAAGGCCCTTGGCGCTGATACCGCTGTCAGTCCAAGGCGACACCGCCGAAAAGCCCAGGCCGAAGCCCAGCAATACCAAGATCAATGACAATGCAGCCGCCGCAGCGGCACCGGCGAAAATCGCCCCCCAGGAAACCCCGGAGAGCGTGCTTGACTCTTGCAGCGTGGATGAGGATGTGATCATTGTTGTTTTGCTCCAGGCACGAAAAATGATGTTACAAGTCTCAAAACGGACAGTGCAGGCAGCGTGCCAGCGGCGATTAAAATTAAATTCCTTTAATTTCAATGATTTATTGAAATTGAACTTAGCCAGATCATGCAGGTTGCAATAAACGGCGATATTAGGCGGGCGTAATGCACTCCCCTGTGGGAGCTGGCTTGCCTGCGATAGCGGCATGACCGCCAACGAATATGCCAGCAGGTAAGCCGCCATCGCAGGCAAGCCAGCTCCCACAGGGCGATGTCGGTTTGAAGAAGATGAAGTTTTATTTAGGAAACATTCAGCAACTTCTTGGCAAAATGTCGCCACTTCTAGTGTGAACGCTCACCAGGTAATCCTATGACCCGCATTTTGACCATCGAGGATGACGCCGTAACGGCCCGCGAGATTGTCGCCGAGCTGAGTAGCCATGGACTGGACGTAGATTGGGTGGACAACGGCCGCGAGGGCCTGGTCCGTGCCGTAAGTGGTGATTACGACCTGATCACCCTCGACCGCATGCTGCCGGAACTGGATGGCCTGGCCATCGTCACCACGTTGCGAACTATTGGGGTGTCTACGCCGATCCTGATGATCAGCGCCCTCTCCGATGTCGACGAGCGCGTGCGCGGCCTGCGTGCCGGCGGCGATGACTACCTGACCAAGCCGTTCGCCTCGGATGAAATGGCCGCCCGTGTCGAGGTGCTGCTGCGGCGTAAAAGCACGGTCCAGGAATTCGAAACCGCCCTGCGCGTGGCCGACCTGGAACTGAACCTGATCAGCCGCGAAGCCAGCCGCGCCGACCAGCCGCTGACCCTGCTGCCCACTGAATACAAACTGCTTGAATTCCTGATGCGCAACACCGGGCAGATCCTGTCGCGGATGATGATTTTCGAGGAAGTCTGGGGTTATCACTTCGACCCCGGCACCAACCTGATCGACGTGCACATCGGCCGTCTGCGCAAGAAAATCGACCCACCGGGCCTCACGCCGCTGATCCGCACGGTACGAGGCTCGGGCTATGTCATTGCTGAACCCCTCTAAAGGCTGGCGCTCTTCCAGCAGCCGCTTGCTGGCGCTGTACAGTTCGTTGTTCGTGGCGTGGAGTTGCATCCTCATGGGGGTGCTGTACTACGAGGTCTCAGGCTACCTCAGCGACTTGTCGCGCCATTCCCTGTTGCAGCGCCAGCATCTTTTCCAGCGTTTCGACGGCGAAGAACTGGTGGAAGCGCTGACCACCAGCATGACCTTCGACATGAAGGGCGTGGACGCCTACGGCCTGTTCGATGAGCAATTTCGCCCCTTGAGCGGGCCGATCCGTGCCGTGCCACCCGACCTGCCGCTGGATGGCAAGATCTACTCCCTTACCAATTGCGTGCAATCCGATGACCCCAAACTGCCCAAGGACAGCTGCGATGCCGTGGCCACCCACACCGAAGACGGCCGCTGGCTGGTGTTGGTGCGCGCCAACGGCTCGTTGTTCGGGGTAACGCGGATTATCTGGCACGCCCTGCTGTGGGCGCTGTCCTTGACCATCATTCCTGGCGCTGCCGGCTGGCACCTGCTGCGCCGTCGCCCGTTGCGGCGCATTCGCGGGATTCAGGCCAGCGCCGAGGCCATCGTCGCCGGCGACCTCACGCACCGGTTGCCGCTGTCCAACCGGCGCGACGAGCTGGACATGCTCGCCGCCATCGTCAATGCCATGCTCGACCGCATCGAAAAACTGATGAACGAGGTCAAGGGCGTATGCGACAACATCGCCCACGACCTGCGCACCCCGCTCACTCGCTTGCGCGCCCAGCTTTACCGCATCAAGCAACAAGCCGAGGAAGACTCGGCCCACGCGGTAAAACTCGATGACGCCATCGCCGAAACCGACACGCTGATGGCGCGTTTTCGCGGGCTGCTGCGCATCTCGGAACTGGAAGACCACCAGCGTCGCTCAGGCTTCCTGGTGCTGGACCCGCTGCCGTTGCTGCGCGAACTGCATGATTTCTACCTGCCCCTGGCCGAAGAAGGCGAACTGGAGTTGGTGCTGCAGGCGCCTGATTCACTGCCGTGGGTTACCGGTGACCGTGCGCTGTTGTTTGAAGCCCTGGCCAATCTGCTGAGTAACTCGATCAAGTTCACCCCGCCCAATGGCAAGGTGATCCTGCGAGCAGTCAACGACCTTGGGAGTACGCGCATCGAAGTGCTCGACTCCGGGCCAGGCATTCCGGCTGCCGAGCGCGCGTCGGTGTTCCAGCGTTTCTATCGGGTCGATGAGAGTGATCAGCAAGGCGGCTTTGGGCTGGGCCTGTCGATTGTGGCGGCGATTATCAACTTGCATGGCTTCAAGCTGGAGGTCGGCACCAGTGAGTTGGGCGGCGCCCGCCTGGTGCTGGAATGCCGCCAGCAACTGATGCCGGAATAGAACGTAGGAGCGAGCTTGCTCGCGAAAAACTCACAGACACCGCGTTCATTCAGGAAGCACGCGTTATCGTTGGCGTTTTTCGCGAGCAAGCTCGCTCCTACATTCATATCAAGCCATCTGAACGCTATAACACGCTGCCCATGGCCTTGATCAACACCGGGTCACGCGCATAAATATCCGGCGCGTACACCAACTCGCCCTGGCGATCCACTTCTACCGTCCAATACCCCAACAGCACCGGTACCGGCGTAGCCAGCCTGAATTCATGGGTTTCGCCGGTCGCCAGCAGCTCATCGGTGCGGGTGCGTTCGGCGGGCGTTACGAGCAGATCGCGCAATAACAACGGTTGCTCGACCCGCACGCATCCCGAACTGAACGCCCGTGGGCCCTTGGTGAACAAGGGCTGGCTGGGGGTGTCATGCAGGTACACCGAATACGGATTGGGAAAGCGCATCACAATCTTGCCCAGCGGATTACGCGGGCCGGCCTGCTGGCGCAGCAGGATATTGCCGGGGCGTGCCCAGTCGACTTGGTCGGGGGTCAATGGGTGACCTTCGGCGTCGAGCACTTGCAGGTTTTGCTGGCGCAGGTATTCAGGGTTGAGGCGGATGGCGGGCAGTTTGTCCTCGCGCATGATTGTCGGCGGGATGGTCCAGGTGGGGTTGAGGGTCAGCCGGGTGATGCGCGACTTGAGCAATGGCGTCTGGCGTTCGGCCCGGCCCACTTGCAGGCGGGTTTGCCACACCGGGATGCCGCTCTGATACACGCTCAGCTGCGCGGCGGCCACATTGACCACGACGCCTTCAGGCTCCAGGTCCTGGGCCAGCCAGCGGAAGCGCTCCAGGTTGATGCGCAGCTGTTCACGACGCACCGCCGGGCTGATATTGAGTTCGGCCACGGTGCCGGCGCCGACCACGCCGTCGGCCTGCAACGAGTGGCTGAGCTGAAACGCTTTCACCGCTTTGACCAGTTCGCCCTGGTATTGCTTGCCGTTGCCACTGGGCAACTGAGCCAGGTAGCCACCGCTGTGCAGGCGCCGCGCCAGTTCCGGCACGCGGGGGTCGTTCATCCCCGGGCGCAACAACGCGCCCTCGGCGACCGGGTCCCAGTGGGGCAGCGGTTGCTGGCGCACGCTGGCGTAGGCATTGCGCAGGCTGCGGTACAAATCGGCGCTGGGCCGCGCCTGATCGAAGGCTTGGGCCATGTCTTGCAGGCCGGTGGCGGCGAACGCCAGTACCTCGGCATTAGGATCGCCACTGGGCGGCTGTGAATGCCATAGAGGCTCAAAGCGCGATTGCTGTAGACGCCCGTAATGCAAATCCTGCAGGGCTTGCAGGTACTGCTGGCTGTTGGCGATATCGCTGCACAGCACGTTGGCCGTGGCATCCGCCGCGGGCAAGCTATAGTGGATGGGGTCCAGGCCATCGTCGGCAAGCATCAGCAACTGGCTGTGCAAGGCTTGCCGGCGTTCATCAGCCGACCATAGCGGCGCATCGCCCTGCTGCTGGTAAAAGGCTTGCAGGCGCACCAACGCTGCGGCATCTATGCGCGGCGCAAGGTGCGGGCAGACACTGGTCAACTGCGCCAACGCCTGTTGCAGTGGCGCCAGCGCGACCGGTGCAGGGGTGGTGACGGGTAATGGCTCCACCGGCAGCGTTTCGGCTGTAGCGACCAATGGTGCAACGAGCAGGCAAATGCTCAAGTAACATGCGTGTTTTTTGAACAATTGACTTAGCTCCACTCCACAGCGGGGACTCGACTGTAGATGCTGACTTTTATACGCCTGCTCAGGCTAACCAGCCTGGGCTTGATCACTGGGTGCCTGGCTTTATTGAGCAATGTTGCGCTCGCCGCCAATGGCACCTCTCCTTCCCTGTATAGCAGCCTGGCGCGCTCGGCTCCAGAACTCAATCCCACCGTACTGAAAAGCGCCCTGAGCGCCGTGCAGTGCGCGGTCAATAACGGCGAGGAACGTTCCGATCGCCTAGCGGTTATTGACTACTCACAGCCCTCGACCGCCCGTCGCCTGTGGATCTTCGACCTGCGCAAAAAGACCCTGGTATTGCGCGACCTGGTGGCCCACGGCGCCAAGTCCGGGGAAAACTTCGCTACCCAGTTCTCCAACCTCGAGGGCAGCCACCAGTCGAGCCTGGGGTTGTTCCGCACCCAAGAAAGCTACCTGGGCACCCATGGCTACTCGCTGCGCATGGACGGTCTGGAACCCGGTTTCAATGACCAGGCCCGCGACCGCGCCATCGTGATTCATGCCGCCGACTACGTCAGCCCCTTGTGGAGCAAGCGCGAAGGCCGCATCGGCCGCAGCCAGGGTTGCCCGGCCGTGCGCCCGCAAGTTGCCCGTCAAGTGGTGGACAAGCTCAAGGACGGGCAGTTCATGTTTTCGTGGTACCCCGACCAGCGCTGGCTGAAGTCGTCGACCTACCTCAATTGCAAACCCCAACAGGTGGCGAGTAGTCGTACAATCCGTGGCGGATAGCCTGTCCCCATAGATAAAAGAGAGCGTCGCATGCTTCTACACACCTCCACCTGGATCGAAATCGGGCAGTTCCTGGAACGCAACCGCACGGTGGTGATTCCCATCGGTTCCAACGAGCAACATGGCCCCACCGGCCTGCTGGGCACTGACTGGATGTGCCCGGAGATCATCGCCCACCACGCCCAGAAGCACGCCGACATCCTGGTCGGCCCGACCTTCAATATCGGCATGGCTCAACACCACCTGGGCTTTCCCGGCACCATCTCCCTGCGCCCTTCCACCTTTATCGCCGCAATTGGCGACTGGGTGCGCTCGTTGGCCGGGCATGGTTTCGAAAAGATCCTGTTCCTGAACGGCCACGGCGGCAACATCGCCACGATTGAAGCGGCGTTCTCCGAGCTGTACGCCGAAGCCAGCTTCGCCCGCCGCCCGGCCGGGTTCGCGCTGAAGCTCGTGAACTGGTGGGACCTGGAAGGCGTCACTGACCTGGCCCAGCGTCAATTCCCGGTCGGGCATGGCAGCCACGCCACGCCGTCGGAAATTGCTGTGACGCAGTGGGCGTATCCGGACGCGATCAAGTCTGCCGACTACTCACCACGAATTGCCAACACCGGCCCGATCCGCGAGGCCCTGGACTTCCGGGCGCGCTTCCCTGACGGCCGCATGGGCTCGGACCCGGCGTTGGCTACTGTGGAGAAAGGCGGTGAGTTGGTGGCATTGGCGGCGCAGGGATTGGTCAAGACTGTCGACAGCTTCAGCAACGAAGCCAACCCCTGATCCAAATGGGGCCAATACCCTGTAGGAGCGAGCTTGCTCGCGAAAAAATCATAGGCGCCGCGTTTATTCAGGGGGCGCGCGTTACCGTTGACGTCTTTCGCGAGCAAGCTCGCTCCTACAGGGTGTCAGAAGTTGCCCCCGCCCACCTTTGGATTTGCGTTGTGCCTGGGTTTATCTGCAATCCTGTGCGGCCTGCTCCAGCCGCGATGGCTTGATCGCCGAAGCCAGCGGCTTGCGCTCGTACAGGAAGACCTTGGTGCCGTCCTGGGACTTGTAGGCCTCCAGCACATCATCGGCGGCAACCTTGCTGGTCAACAGCACCTTGGCGTGGCGCGAGTTCTGGGTGACGGTCGAGGTGATGCCGTGCTTTTCCAGCTTGGGCAATACGCATTGCACATAGCCGTCGGGGGTCTTGTTGGTTTGCAGGGTCAGTGATGGGGCATTGGGCGCCGTGATACAGCCGGTCAGCAATAACGAAGCACAAGCCAGGGCCGGGGCGAAGAAAGAGCGCATAAACATTCCTGAAAATAACCAAATAGGGTTCACAACCATTCGCGGGTCAACCTGCGCGAACCAGGGCCTTGAGCGACGCATCGAACTGCTTCAGGGCATCTTGCTGTACATCGCGTTGTTGCTCGATCAGTGCAGCAATCTCCGGCGGCGCCTTGTCGTGCACCCACACTGACGGCACGTGCTTGTCCACCGAGCCTTCGGCCTTGGCGATAAACTGCAGGTTCGCGTCGTAGAAGCGTGCGACAAAGCGTGCTTCGACCCGGTCATTACGCTGGGTCAGCAATTGGTTATGGGTATCGAGCACCACCACCACATCCGGGTGCGCCTGCACCAGGGCATCCAGGCTGCTATAAACCGTCACCGAGAAAAAAGTGCCCTGCAACGAGTGCATCAACCAGTCGATCGCCAGTTCCGGGTCGGAGCTGTTGACGAACGCCTCGCGAATCCGCCCATCCAGGGCATCCTGGGCGCCGTTCAGCGCCATGGCGTGGTAGCGTTCAAGGTAGCTGAGGTTGTCGCGGGTGTTTTCGCTGAACAACACCCCCACCGACTGGGCACGCTGCAGAGAGTCTACGCTACCCACCAGTGGCAGCAAATGGCCTGTACGCACGTCATCGGCCATCGCCGGGGTGGTCATGGCCGCGGTGCCCAGCATCAGGGCCATCAAAGCCAACTGGATAATCGTCCTCATCGCGCATTTTCCTTGGGCTGCGTCTAGATGTGCAGATTCTGCGCGTTTGGCGAAAAAACAGAACTTGTGATCCTTGATGGTGACTATCATTTGAACCGATAGTGTCAGGCCGCCCATAAAATCTATAAGGACCCGCCATGAAGCCCTACCAGAAAATCTTCGATCGTATCCGCGAGGCAGTCCTGCCAGAGTTTCGCGAGCGAGTCGCCGACTACCTGGTCGAGTACGAAACCGTGCTGCTGGACTCACACGCCGACGCCGCAAAAGGCAGCGCCAGCGCCGAGCAACTGCGCGGCTACTTGCGTGGTTTGAACACCATGCGCGTGTTGGGCATGGCCGATTGGGAAGACCTCGACCGGCGCGTTGCCCAGCAGGCAGAGCTAGAGCGCGGGCCGTCGCAGCTCGACCCACTCGCGCACTGACGGCCGCTGCCACTGGCGTTGCGCGTAGGCCACCAGCTGCGCTGGCATGGCGTCACCGTTGAGGATCAGGCGATTGAGCATCACCGCCAGGTCCACATCGGCAATCGACCACTGGCCGCACAGGTACTCGCGGTTATCCGCCAGCAAGGCTTGCGCCGCGGTGATCAACTTGGTCGCGGCGGCTTGAGCCTCTGCTGACAACGGCGGCCTCTTCTGCCCGCAGAACACCACCAGCGTCGAGCGCTCCTGGCGAATCGGCAGCAGGTCGCTGCGCAACCACGCTTGAACCTGTCGCGCCCTCGCCCGCTGCTGCACATCCGCCGGGTACACGCGGGTCTCAGGGTAGGCCTGGTCCAGGTACTCGGTGATGGCCGAAGACTCCGACAGCGCAAAATCACCGTCTACCAGGGTCGGCACTCGCTGGGTCAGGGAGCGTTGGACGTAATCTGCCGCCTGGTTCTGCCCGGCATCGAGGTCCAGGGTGAGGGTCTCGAACGCCAGGCCTTTTTCGCGCAAGGCGACAAACACCGACATGGCATAGGGGCTGGTGAACAGCGAATCAACGTAGAGGTGCAGCGGGCCTTGGCTCATGGACAATCTCCTGGTGTGAGGCATCACGCTACGAGATCAGGGCCGATAAAGACAATGCAGGGTTTTTATGGGGGCATTCCTGGCAGGAATAGCGCGGCTAGTGGCAATATTATGGCTCACGCTGATTTTCAAGGAAGGAACAGCACATGAAACAAGCAGTTGTGGTTATCCACGGCATCGGCGAACAGCGCCCAATGGACACCTTGCGCGGCTTTGTCGAGGCGATGATCCCCACGGACACCCCCGATGGCACACCTCTGTACTGGAGCAAGCCGGATCGGCTGTCGCGCAACTTCGACCTGCGCGTACTGAAGGCCTCGGGCCGTACCTCGACGGATTTCTATGAGTACTACTGGGCCCACAAGATGCAGGGCACCAAGTTCGGCCATCTGCTGGGCTGGCTGTGGGACATCTTCAAGCGCCCGCGTCGCGACATTCCCGAGGCCATCGTGCCGATCTGGCGCAGCACGCGCTGGACGGTGCTGGTGTTATTGCTGCTGGTTGCCAGCGGTACATTGGCCACGGCCTGGGGCCAATTGCCCCCCAGCGACAACCCCTTCGCGTTGATCCCCCTGCTGCTCGCGGCCATGGGGCTGGCGCTGCGCTATTCGGCGCTGGCCTACCTGGGAGACGCCGCACGCTACCTCAGCCCCAACCCGCAAAACGTGATGGTGCGCGAGCAGATCCGTGCTGATGGTGTCGACCTGCTGCGCGCTCTGCACAATCAGGGTGACTACGAGCGCATCATCGTCGTGGGCCACAGTTTGGGCAGCGTGATTGCCTACGACATCGTCGGCTACCTCTGGCATGAGTACCACGACAAACTGACCCAACTGACCCCCAGCAACCGTGAGCTGGCAGCCCGTTATGCCAACCGCGAACCGCTGCAACCGGTGGTCAAGGATGCCCTGCCGGCCGCCGGCGCCTTGCTGGACGGCAGCCTAAGCAGCCTGTTGAATTTTCGTCAGCAACAGACCGAAGCTTTTGCCGAACAGCGCGGCCTGGGCAACCCCTGGCGCATCACCGACCTAGTCACGGTCGGCAGCCCGATGGCCCACGCCAGCCTGTTGCTGGGCCGCAGCGTCAGTGACTTCAAACAGCGCATGGAACGCCGCGAAGCCCCGGCCTGCCCGCCGACCGAAGACACCCAAGGCTACGGCTACAACGCTCGCCAACCGCTGATGCTCGGCCAAAAGCCCTTCACCCCGCACTACCTGCACCACGCCGCAGCCTTTGCCGTCACGCGCTGGACCAACCTGTACTTCCCTGCCCCCTTCGGCCTGTTCGGCGACATCGTCAGCGGCCCGGTCAAGCCCGTGATGGGCGGCGGCGTGCTGGACTTGCCGGTGACCGTGGGCAACGGCAAAGGCTGGCTGGCCAAGTCCTGGCTCAGCCATACTCACTATTGGAGCGAACGCGGCGGTGCCCAGGGTTACCTCGACGCACTGGGCAAGGATGAACAGGCGATCACCCAAGGCCCGCGTCCTTCAGCCACTGAAGCGTTGCGGTGGGCGATAGACCTCAAGGGCGTGCGGCGGTTTCGCCGTGTCGCCACCCAGCAGAGCCTGGCGCCAGAACACGCCTAACCGGCGAAGCCACCGGCCTTGAGGAAGGCGAGTTCTTCATCGGTGCTCGCCCTGCCCAACACCCCATTACGATGGGGAAACCGCCCGAACCGCTCGATGATGTCGGCATGCTCCTTGGCCCAGTGGTAGGTGCGGGCATCCAACTGCTGGTTCAGGGCCAGGGAGCGTTGCTGGTCCTGCGGGTCTTCCGAATGTTCAAAAGGCAAATAGCAGAACGCGCGCAACTGAGGTTCAACCTGTTGATCCAATTCCGCGTCCACCATCTTTCGCGCATAAAACCGCGCCAGCGGGTCGGTGGCGAACATATGCGCCGTGCCGCGAAAGGCGTTGCGCGGGTACTGATCCAGCAGGATCAATAACGCCAGCGCGCCATCCGCCGTGGTCAACCAACCTTCGAGTTCACGCCGTGCAGCCTGCATATGAACCGCGTTGAATCTATCGCGAAAGTCCCTATCGAACCCCTCGTCCTTGGCGAACCAACGCTTGGGCCCCGCCTGTTTCCAGAACGCGATTACAGCTTCGGCCGAGTGTGGGGTCATGCTTGTCATCAGCGCCTCGCTTAATGTTATAGAATAACGTCAATATTTTGCCTGCGTGTGATCCTTAACTTATGACTGACGCTATGACTTTACGCAAACGCCTGCTGTCCATCGACGCCCTGCGCGGCCTGGTGATCCTGTTCATGTTGCTGGACCACGTGCGTGAAACCTTCCTGCTGCACCGCCAGGTCAGCGACCCCATGAGCATAGACAGCACCGAGCCTGCGTTGTTTTTCAGCCGCACCCTGGCTCACTTGTGTGCGCCGGTGTTTGTGCTGCTCACCGGTTTGTCGGCTTGGCTGTACGGTCAGAAATATCAAGGTCGTCGCGACGTGTCGGCATTCTTGTTCAAGCGCGGGCTGTTCCTGGCGGTGCTGGAATTCACCCTGGTCAACTTCGCGTGGACCTTCCAACTGCCGCCCAGCGTGATCTACATGCAAGTGATCTGGGCCATCGGCATCAGCATGATCGCCCTCGCCGCGTTGGTCTGGCTACCGCGTGCCTGGCTGATCGGCTTGGCGCTGGTGATTATCGCCGGGCACAACCTGCTCGATGGGCTGCACTTCGCACCGGGTTCGATGTTGCATGTGCCGTGGACGATCCTGCATGAACGCAACTGGATTGAAGTCTCTGAAAACCTACGCCTGCGCACCACCTACCCGGTGCTGCCATGGATCGGTGTGATTGCCCTGGGTTACGGCCTCGGGCCATGGTTTGCCAATGCCACGCTGCCGGCTGTGCGTCAGCGTTATTTACTGGTCGCAGGGGTGGGCGCGTTGGTGGGCTTTGGGTTGTTGCGAGCGCTCAACGGCTATGGCGAGCAGCCTTGGCAGGCGTATGACAGCAGCGTGCTGACGCTGATGAGCTTTTTCAATATCACCAAGTACCCGCCTTCGCTGTTGTTCCTGGCGTTGACCCTGGGGATTGGCTTGCTGTTGCTGCTGGCGTTTGAACGCGCCGGGCATAAGCGCTGGATCGGCGTGCTGGCGGTGTTCGGCGCGGCGCCGATGTTCTTTTATCTGTTGCACCTCTATGTATTGAAAATCCTCTATGTAGCCTGCGTTGCGCTGTTTGGCCTCAACCATGGCACTTACTTTGGCTTCGACGATATCGGTGCGGTGTGGTTGGCAGCGCTGCTGTTGCCGATTGCCCTGTACTTGCCCGTGCGTTGGTTCGCCGGCCTGAAAGCACGGCGGCGGGATCTGGCGTGGCTCAAATACCTCTGACCTGATGCAGGCTAATTGTGCGGGGCGGTGTGTCAGTCACTGAATGTTTAACTGGACTACCGCTATCGCAGCATAGGTATCTACATAACTCTGTTAGCTCAACGGTAACCACGATGCGAAGCGAGCCGCTCTTGATCTGCTTTTGATCTTAGGCGCCCCGTTAAACCACGCTGGCCGGAATTCGACAGGGATTTGGGGGGTAAACCGGCAGGGATGCCGGTTTAGCCGCCCCGCGCCATGGATGGCGCGTGGCGGCGGCCCCCCAAATCACTGGCGGATTACGGGCACACCGAGCCTAAGCGAGGTGCCGAGTGGTGGGGCAAGAGCGCTTTGCTTACTTTCGCGCTTTTCGAAAGTGAGCCGCCGTCAGGGCGGAACCCTAAGTGGCCGTTACCGCAGCAATGGATATGTACACGGTCCAACTGTGTTGACTGTCAGGCCGTCTTCGCAGGCAAGCCCGCTCCCACAGTTTTAACCGCGCCAGGCTCAGGAATCAGGCCAGTTCGGCACGCAGTTGCCGAGCGGCGGTGACCATATGAATGAGCGCCGCCTCGGTCTCCGGCCAGCCCCGCGTCTTCAAGCCGCAATCGGGGTTCACCCATAAGCGCTCTGCCGGAATCCGCTTGGCGGCCTTGCGCAGCAAGTTGGCCATTTCCGACGCATCCGGCACCCGTGGCGAGTGGATGTCGTAGACCCCCGGGCCGATCTCATTCGGGTAGGCGAAGGCTTCGAACGCGTCGAGCAGCTCCATGTCCGAGCGTGAGGTTTCGATGGTGATCACGTCGGCATCCATGGCGGCGATAGACTCGATCACATCGTTGAACTCGCTGTAGCACATGTGGGTGTGGATCTGGGTTTCATCGCCCACGCCACTCGCGCACAAACGAAACACTTCAGTCGCCCAGTCCAGGTAGTGCTGCCACTGCGCCTGGCGCAACGGCAAGCCCTCACGAAAAGCCGCTTCGTCGATCTGCACGATCTTGATGCCGGCCGCTTCCAGGTCCACCACTTCGTCACGAATCGCCAGGGCCAGTTGCCGGGCCTGCACTTCGCGGCTCAGGTCTTCCCGTGGGAACGACCACATCAACATGGTCACCGGGCCTGTGAGCATGCCCTTCATCACCTTGTCGGTGAGGCCTTGGGCATAGCGAATCCACTCCACGGTCATGGCGTTCGGGCGGCTCAGGTCACCGACAATCACTGCGGGTTTCACACAGCGCGAACCATAGCTCTGCACCCAGCCGAACCGGGTGAACGCGTAGCCATCCAGTTGTTCGGCGAAGTACTCGACCATGTCGTTACGCTCGGCTTCACCGTGCACCAACACGTCCAGGCCAAGGTTTTCCTGCACCTCGACAGCGTGCTTGATCTCACTGTGCATGGCTTCGACGTATTCGGCGTGGCTCAACTTGCCGGCCTTGTAGGACTGGCGCGCCAGGCGGATCGAAGCGGTCTGTGGAAACGAGCCGATGGTGGTGGTCGGGAACAATGGCAGATCAAGCCCGGCTCGCTGTTTCACGATGCGCTGGGCAAACGGCGACTGACGCTGGCTGTCCCGTGCAGTGATGGCCGCTACACGAGCTTGAACGGCAGGCTTGTGAATACGTGGCGATGCAGCGCGAGCTGCCTGTACTGCGCGGCTCTCAGCCAGGGCGGTGAGTACGCCAGGGGCTTGGGGCTGATCGACGGCCTTGGCCAGTAGCGCCACTTCCGCGCACTTCTGCACGGCGAAGGCCAGCCAGCTTTTCAGTTCGGCATCCAAATGGTCTTCCCGTTCCAGGTCCACCGGGCTGTGCAGCAGCGAGCAGGACGGCGCGACCCACAGGCGATCGCCCAACTTCTCATGGGCATGCTGCAAGGTGGCCAGGGTTTTTTCCAGGTCGCAACGCCACACGTTTCGGCCGTTGACCACGCCCAGGGACAGCACCTTGTACGCTGGCAGGCGATCGAGGATGGTCGGGTACTGGTCCGGCGCACGCACCAGGTCGATATGCAGGCCATCCACCGGCAGGTTGGCAGCCAGGCCAAGGTTTTCTTCCAGGCCGCCGAAGTAAGTGGCCACCAATTTTTTCAGCGGGTCCCGCTGGATCAGGTTATAGGCGCGCTCAAAAGCGTTCTTCCAGTCCTGGGGCAGATCGAGTACCAGGATTGGCTCGTCGATCTGCACCCACTCCACGCCCAATTCGGCCAGGCGCTGGAATATCTGGCCATACAGCGGCAGCAGTCGCTCGAGCAGGTCGAGCTTGTCGAAGTCAGCGCCCTTGGCCTTGCCCAGCCACAAATAGGTCAGCGGGCCGATCACCACGGGCTTGACGCTGTGCCCCAGGTCGAGGGCTTCCTGAACCTCTTCGAAGAGTTGGTCCCACGCCAGGTGGAATTGCTGATCGACGCTGAACTCCGGCACCAGGTAGTGATAGTTGGTGTCGAACCACTTGGTCATCTCCTGGGCATGGGCACCGCCGCAGCAGCTGTCACTGACGCCACGGGCCATGGCGAACAAGGTATGCAACGTGGCCTGGCCATCCGCCGGGCGGAACCGCTCAGGGACCACACCGAACATCAACGAATGGGTCAGCACCTGGTCGTACCAGGCGAAATCACCGACCGGCAACAGTTCGATACCGGCTTGCTGTTGCAAGGCCCAGTGGGTGCTGCGCAAATCACGGCCAACGGCGCGCAGGCCGGCTTCGTCGAGCTCACCCTTCCAGAACGCTTCCTGCGCTTTTTTCAGTTCACGATCGCGTCCAATGCGTGGAAACCCGAGGGAATGAGCGACTGCCATGACTTACAACTCCGATGGTGTGATTAATGGCGGTCATTGTCGGCAGAGGGGTGTCTTGAGACAAACTCATTCTGTTCTAGATCATCACAAGATTTACTCATGTTCAGGTAAGCAGGATATTCGCGGCGCTATTGTTGATGTGTGGGGTGCCAGGGGCACCGTCATCGCGGCCTCGCTGAGGCTCGAGCGCTCCCACAGGAGGCGGCATGGTTCTTATGAACGGTCATACTTACGCCCTATGCTTAACGTGGCGCGCAAAATCCGCCGGCTAACCTTTCGATCTGTTCCAAGTGCGGGCACAATGCGTGTCCTTTTTTGGCAGGCACCGCCGCAGGCTCTCAAAAATGATCAAAACGCCGTACTACCTCATCGATAAACAGAAGCTTCTGGTCAACATGCAGAAGATTGCCTACGTGCGCGAACAGTCCGGCGCCAAGGCTCTGCTGGCGCTCAAGTGCTTTGCCACCTGGTCGGTATTCGACTTGATGCAGCAATACATGGACGGCACCACCTCGTCGTCGCTGTATGAGCTCAAGCTCGGTCGCCAGAAGTTCGAAGGCGAAGCGCACGCCTACAGCGTGGCCTGGGCCGACGATGAAATCGAAGAGATGCTGGAGAACTGCGACAAGATCATCTTCAACTCCATCAGCCAGCTGCAGCGGTTTGCCGAACGCAGCGAAGGCAAGACCCGCGGCCTGCGTGTGAACCCGCAGGTGAGCAGCTCTGACTACCTGCTGGCCGACCCGGCGCGCCCGTTCAGCCGCCTGGGCGAGTGGGACCCGGTGAAGATCGATGGCGTGATCGATCAGATCTCCGGCTTCATGTTCCACAACAACTGCGAGAACGGTGACTTCAGCCTGTTCGACAAGATGCTCGGCACCATCGAGGAACGCTTCGGTGAACTGCTGCACAAGGTCAAGTGGGTCAGCCTCGGCGGCGGCATCCATTTCACCGGTGAAGGCTATGCACTGGATGCATTCTGCGCACGGCTCAAAGCGTTCTCCGAGAAGTACGGCGTGCAGGTCTACCTGGAACCCGGCGAAGCGGCGATCACCAACAGCGCCTCCCTGGAAGTCACCGTGCTCGACACTCTCTACAACGGCAAGAACCTCGCCGTGGTCGACAGCTCCATCGAAGCCCACCTGCTGGACCTGCTGATCTACCGCCTCAACGCCAAACTGGCGCCGAGCGAGGGTGAACACACCTACATGGTGTGCGGCAAATCCTGCCTGGCCGGGGACATCTTCGGCGAGTATCAATTTGATCGTCCGCTGGCCATCGGCGATCGGCTGTCGTTCATCGACACCGCAGGCTACACCATGGTCAAGAAAAACTGGTTCAACGGCCTGAAAATGCCGTCCATCGTAGTGAAACAACTCGACGGTACAGTCGAGGTGGTTCGTGAATTTGGTTACGACGACTACCTGTCCAGCCTGTCCTGAGCTGGCGGATAAAGGAGAGATAAAGCAATTGAAAAAGAACGTTCTTATCATTGGTGCAGGAGGTGTCGCCAAGGTGGTGGCCCACAAGTGCGCGCAGCACAACGACGAACTCGGTCGTATTGCTATCGCGTCGCGCAACATCTCCAAATGCCAGGCCATCATCGACAGCGTCAAGGCCAAGGGTAGCCTCAAGGTTCCCGCCGATATCCAAGCCTTCGCGCTGAACGCCCTGGACGTGGAAGCGACCAAGGCCCTGATCCGCGAGACTGATTCGCAGATCGTCATCAACGTCGGCTCCGCCTTCCTCAACATGTCGGTACTGCGTGCCTGCATCGACACGGGCGTGGCTTACCTCGACACCGCCATCCACGAAGAGCCGGGCAAGGTCTGCGAGACCCCGCCGTGGTACGGCAACTACGAGTGGAACCACCTGCAAGAGTGCAAACAGAAGAACATCACCGCCATCCTTGGCGTGGGCTTCGACCCAGGTGTCGTCAACGCGTATGCCGCGCTGGCGCAGCAACAGCATTTCGACCGCATTGATTCGATCGACATTCTCGACGTCAATGCCGGCTCCCATGGCAAATACTTCGCCACCAATTTCGATCCGGAAATCAACTTCCGCGAATTCACCGGGCAGGTGTGGAGCTGGCAGAACAGCCAGTGGACCAGCAACACCATGTTCGAAGTCAAACGCACCGACGACCTGCCGGTAGTCGGTTCGCAGAACCTCTACCTCACCGGCCACGATGAAGTGCACTCGCTGTCGAAAAACCTCGACGTGCCCAACGTGCGTTTCTGGATGAGCTTTGGCGAACACTACATCAACGTGTTCACCGTGCTGAAAAACCTCGGCCTGCTTTCCGAACAGCCGGTCAAGACCGCCGAAGGCCTGGAGGTGGTGCCGCTGAAAGTGGTCAAGGCCGTGCTGCCCGACCCGTCTTCGCTCGCCCCGGGCTATACCGGCAAGACCTGCATCGGTGACCTGGTCAAAGGCACCAAGGATGGCCAACCGCGCGAGATGTTCATCTACAACGTGGCTGATCATGAAGAGGCCTATGCCGAGACCGACAGCCAGGGCATCTCCTACACCGCAGGCGTACCACCGGTAGCCGCTGCGCTGCTGGTGGCGCGTGGCGAGTGGGATGTGAAACACATGGCCAACGTCGAGGAACTACCGGCCGAGCCGTTCCTGAAAGCGCTGGATGTGATGGGCTTACCGACTCGGATCAAAGACGAGAACGGTGATCGGGCCTGGGATGCGACGGCCTGACAGGCCATAGCTGACCGAGCAAAAAATGCGCCCTCAGGGGCGCATTTTTTTCATGCTGTTACGGGTCGACCGACAGACTCTCTCCACTGTCGGATTGAGTTCTCCAAATGCTCAATGGCTAGTAATGCGTATACCCTGTCATGCTCAGGGCATTCATCGCTTTGCGCATGCCCACGTGCCTGCTCGAGAACGTTGGTGAGAGAGCCCCTCATGAAAAATGCTGCTGACTTAATCCCTTTGTAGCGTTCAAGCACCTGTGCAAGCCATTGAAGCCAGCGAACAATAAGCTGCAGATGCTCTATGCCAAGCCCCCCCACAGCCAGAAGCACGGCTCCAGCAGGGTGGAAGTCTCGTGTCTCGTAGCTTAGCCCGGCAAGTGTCTGCTCAATAACTTTCGGCAACGTGTGGTGTGCATGCTGGTGCAAACATTTCAGCAAAGCTGAACGTACGTTGGTGTCATCAGAGTGACGAGTCAGCCATTCGGAATACTCACTGAAAATAAACGCCTGTTTCTCTTCGCTGAACTTGTGTACATGACTTAGAAAAGCGGCGCGCACATTCGTATCTTCAGGATGGTCGGCCAGCCATTCCCAATAAGCATCAAGCACCAATATCTGCTCCGCAACACTGAGCTTGTCGATGTGCTTGAGAAAACCATTACGTACATTTGAATCGTTAGGGTGAACGGCAAGCCAGCTCACGTAGTCGTCTAGAATGGCAGCCTGGTCGATCTCACTGAATTTGCCAAGATGGGCCAGAAAACTATTGCGTACATCCATATCCTCGGGGTGTTCGGCTAACCATCGACGCAAATCATTGAGCGTCGCAGTGCAATCAGCCGGAGTGAGTCGCTTAAGGTGCATCATAAAGGCGACACGCACGTGAGTGTCGTCAGGGTGTTGTGCGATCCAAGCACGAATGACGTCTTTGCGTGAGACTACCGACCAGGCGCCACCATGGATCATCATCCAGTTGAGAAAATTGCTGCTGATTCTCGCGCCTTTGGTGTCGTCGAAAGCACACCAGATGTGATCCAGCAACCTTGCCTGCAGCGTAGGCTGATCTACAAGTGCGCTGCACAGAGCCATTGCGCGACTCTGCTCGATAAAAAAATCGGCTGAGTCCAGCACGTCCCGATAGGGCAACGCATGGGACAAACTGCGTACCTGTGTCGTGGAGCCCAGATAAAGGACGTGGTAAGCCGCCAACCAACTCTGCTCATCATTCAACGCTATTCGGTGCAGTAACGCCCCATTGATACAGGGCGGCATTGGCACCGCACTACGTTTCCATATCCAACAAAGCTCACACAGGTAACGCGTTTCCAGCGTGACTACATCGGCGGCACACCAGGCATTGGCCACTGCGGTGAGCAACGGTTTAGCCTCCGCCGCAGAAAACTCATGAAGTGCTACCAGCGCTTGCGCCAGAGGCCGTGCCGCCATTGGAAAACGCAAGCTGGCCTTCGCGATAGACTCGGTCACCGACCAACTGGCGGCAGGTCGCCGATCCCAGGCAGCTTGTGCAACCAGTGTATGCATGGTACGAACCACACCGCCTTGGGATGCGAAACTCGCAGGTGATTCCTCGATCTGAAACACCCCCCAACCGTGAGCACTTTTCATTTGTGCCAGCCGCTCACCCACTTCTTCGTCATCACGAAACCACGGAGCCAGAAATGCCTTAAGTAGAAGTAGCGGGCACGCACCGTAGGCGCGATTAAAGAACACCACCAGCCAAAGTGCTGCTACTTGCCACGGTAGCTCACGCCCCAGGACTGTCCGTGGCAATCGAGCACCTTCTGCCAAGTTGTCCCATAGCCCATCGATGATCTCATCGAACGGGGTATTAGTGGCGGCTAGCATCGTTAACACCAGCAGTTCCTCATTACCCGATGACAGCTCCGTCATATCCGACTTTGGATAAAAGCGGGCCAGCGTTAGACGCTCGGAGCAGTCAGGGCGCTCCACTCGCCTGGGAGGCAATAAGCGCAAACTGCTTAGTTGCTGACTATATCGATCCAGCAAAAACTCAGGTGTCGCGGCCAACACCACCATTCTCGGTCGCAACTTGGACAATTTGTCCAGCACACGTGGCCAAAGGCTGGCAACACCTAGCGGGTCATCCAGCACCAGCAACAAGGCCCGCTTGGGATCCTGCCGCCCTTGCAACGTAGCGACCACCGCAAGGACTTCTTCTTCGTCATTCACTGCAAAACGAGCGTCGATAGCAGTACAGACGCCCTCGTCTACCAACTGTGCCGCTGCACGTATAGCCAGCGTGCTTTTGCCGCTACCTGGTGCACCGACCAGCAACTGCAAGCGCAGTTTCTCTTGAGACTGGAGGCAATCGTTCAATGCGTTGCGCAGACCATCAACAACATCGGATGTAATGCTGCGCTCAAAAAAACCTATGGTAGCGTCACTACCGTGCACCACATCCTTCCATTCCGGCCGACGTGCGACATATCGCTTCTGGGGGAGTTTTCGCAATTGCTGCAGCGCGGTGCGGTCAATCAATGGCAGGAACAAGCTTGAGCTCACATGTTCTCGACGGAAAGGATCGAGCCGATCGTTAACATCAATCGGCCTGATGCCCAGCGGAGTGGTAGTCAATCGGTCAATCTGCCCGCCGAGACCGGTGTTCGAAGGCGCAAGTCCCAGCAATGCATGCAAGCAGTGAATAACGTCCTGGGGGTTTTGATCCGGTGCCAGCCAGTGCGCCCTGGCCAATGCATTCACAGCATCATCTTCGGCTGGCCACAGTGCTGCCGTACTCGCGGCTGCTTCATCGGGCACAAACAGAACCTGCGTTGCTGACCACATCTCATTGAACAATTTTCTAAGGCCGAACGCTTGAGCCTCATCTTGCCACTGCGCAAGATCGCTGCCCTTTCCGGCAGTCTCCCGAACAGCGTTCAAAAAATGTGCATACACTTCAGTCTTTTTTTTCAATGCTCCTGGCAAGTCGCGAAACTCAGCGTAGGCAACGTCGTTGGTCACAAGGCGCAGATTCAGGCGCTCGCGCTGCGTGTCCGCTGTCCATAACCACTTAGGCGCAAAACCGGAAAAAACTTTGGCCAATTTTGCGGGTTCGGTCCAATCGTTACCTTGCTTGCATTGCCACAAGGTGACACCACCATTGGTGTCCAACTCGTCGATATCTTCCGCCCACTCATAACGTATCCACGCCGGAATTTGCGTACTAGAACCTTTGACGACGTGACCAATCAGCATGGATACCATTCGTAATGTCGCAAAGGCACGCTGATACTCGAACCCGGCCAACGCTACACGCCCACCCCGGGTGGCGGCCAAGCCCTTGAGACGATCAAGGTCGATAGGAAATCCTTTCAAACAAGCCTCCAAGGCGTACAACAAAAAAGGTCTTGCATGATCGAGACGTGACAAACGCCGAGAATTCTACTTGATTAGTCAGGATATGAAAGACTACCAGTTGGCAAAAGGCTATCAATGCAAAATCACTTGCAGGAACGTCTTGGACTCTGTTGACCAAAGGTGGCTTGCGCAAAAACAGGGGCGATAAAACACAGGTCAGCCCAGACTTTTGTTATTCGAGATTCCGCGCAGAGTTACTCAATGCTCTGGAGCACTGCAAAAGCGCAGGCGCCAACTGTTGCTCAGAATCCGCCCTGCTCCAGCGACTGGTCGGCGCCACTACATGCACTGCGGCCACGGGCCGGCCATTGCCACCCAGCACTGGCGCGCCGATGGTCATGTCGCCGAGGAACAGTTCCTGAGTGTTCACCGCATAGCCCTGCGCCCTCACCTGCTCCAAGGAGGCCATGATCGCCTCGACGTCAGTCAGGGTGCGGCTGGTATGCGCCACTCGCTGGCTGTTCTCGATCAACGCCAACGCCTCCTCCTGCGGCAACGCACTCAAATACGCCCGCCCCGACGCCGTGCAATACATCGGCACCCGTGAGCCAATCGGCATGTGCACCGGCACGAACCCTGCGCTGACAAAGCGCGCGATGTACGTCATGTCGTAGCCCGCCGGCTCGGTAAGGCACGACGTCTCGCCGGTCAATCGGGTCAACTCGGACAAGAACGGGTTGGCCACTTCAATCAACGAATGCGCATCCAGGTAACTGAAGCCCAACTCCAATACCCGAGGGGTGAGTTGGTAATGGCGTGTGCGCGAGTGTTTCCGAAGGTAACCCAGGCTTTCGAGGGTAAACACCATGCGCTGGGCCGAGCTTTTGGTCATGCCAGCGGCCTCTGCCACCTCTGCAAGGCTCATGCTACGGCGCTGTGCGCTGAAAGCCTTGAGCACAGACAGGCCTTTTTCCAGGGATTGGTTGTGCAAACTGTTGCGGTCTTCGGGCATGGCGAACTCGCGGGCAGGTGGCTCAGGCGTGGTGATATTTCTACCTTAAAAGCAGATTAATGACCATAAAATATCGCATATCGATACGACAGGTTCATTTTCCAATATTTTTATCATCGTTTACGATTTATTTGATTCGAAATGGCATAGAGCTTGCGATTTCATCGACAGCCGCTTGCGGTACTGGCTTTCCGTTTTCCGTCTGGAGTAACCCGATGAACAGTCTTTCGCCCTTGTTCCGCCGCCTTGCCTTCGGCCTGTGCGCCACGCTCTGCATCAGTGTCGCGCACGCAGGCAGTGCGTCCTCGTACAAAGTCGGTGCAACCGCCAGTGGTTCGCCGTTTACCTTCCTGGATATCAAGAGCAACAGCATCCAGGGCGTGATGGTCGACGTGACCGAAGCCGTCGGCAAGGCCGGCGGGTTCAGCAGCCAGATCGAGCAGACCAACTTTGCCGCGCTGATCCCGTCCCTGACGTCCGGCAAGCTGGACTTTATTTCCGCCGGCATGCTCAAGACCCCGGAGCGTACCCAAGTGGTCGACTTCAGCGCCCCGGTTTACGCCTATGGTGAAGGGCTGATCATCAGCGCCGACGACGATGCCGCCTACCCTGACCTGATGCCGCTCAAAGGCCAGGTCGTCGGCGTGCAAGCCGGCACAATCTTCTACGACCAACTGAACAAGCTGGGCATCTTCAAGGAGATCCGCACCTACGACTCCATCGGTGAGATGGTTCGCGACCTGTCCCTGGGCCGCATCAAGGCCGCCGTGGGTGACCAGCCGGTGGTGGCCTACCAGATCCGTCAAAAGCTGTTCAAAGGCGTGAAACTGGCGCCTGACTACAAGCCCACTAACGTCGGCGAAGTGTGCCTGGTGGTGCGCAAGGGCGATGCCGCAACCCTTGAGCGCCTGAACACCGCCATCGCCAGTATCAAGGCCGACGGCACGCTGGACAGCATCCTCAAGAAATGGGGGCTGGACGCCCAGGAGCGCCCATGAACCTGGCTGAGTTTCTGCAGAACGCCCAGGACTTCCTGCCGATCCTGCTGCAAGGCGCCTGGGTGACGATCCAGATCACCGTGCTGTCGTTCCTGCTCAGCAGCGCCCTCGGCTTGGTGCTGGCACTGCTCAAGCTGTCGCCGATTCGCGCGCTGTCCTGGACCGCCAGCACCATCATCAACGTAATCCGGGGGCTGCCGATTATCGTGCAGCTGTTCTACATCTACTTCGTGCTGCCAGACATGGGCATCCATCTCACCGCGTTTTATGCCGGAGTGATCGGTATGGGCATCGCCTACTCGGCGTACCAGGCGGAGAACTTCCGCACCGGCATCATCGCCGTCGAACAAGGCCAACGTGAAGCCGCCGAAGCCTTAGGGATGCGCACGGGGCTGATGATGCGCCGTGTGATTCTGCCCCAGGCCTTTCGCATCGCCCTGCCGCCCTACGGCAACACCCTGGTGATGATGCTCAAGGACTCGTCACTGGTGTCGACCATCACCGTCGCCGAGATGACGCGCCAGGGCCAACTGATCGCCTCGTCGACCTTCCAGAACATGACCGTCTACACCCTGGTCGCCCTGCTCTACCTGTTGATGAGCCTGCCACTGGTGTATGGCCTGCGTCGCATGGAGCAGTACCTGGGCCGGAGGAAAAAAGCATGATCGAGATTCGCCAGTTGCAAAAACACTACGGTGATCACCGCGTCCTGCACGGCGTCGACCTTGACGTGGCCAAGGGCGAAGTGGTGTGCCTGATCGGCCCCTCCGGGTCGGGCAAATCCACCCTGCTGCGCTGCATCAACGCCTTGGAAGCCTACGACGGCGGGCATATCAACGTGTTCGGCGAAACCGTACAACGTGGCAGCAAGACCGTACACGCTCTGCGCAGCCGCATGGGCATGGTGTTCCAGCGCTTCAACTTGTTCCCCCATCGCACGGTGCTGGAAAACGTAATGGAAGGCCCGGTGTACGTCAAAGGCGAACCGCCCCGCCAAGTCCACGAAGAAGCCCTTGTGCTGTTGGAAAAAGTCGGCCTGAGCGCCAAGGCCGACGCCTACCCCGAACAACTTTCCGGCGGCCAGCAGCAACGCGTTGCCATCGCCCGCGCCCTGGCGATGAAACCCGACGCCATGTTGTTCGACGAACCCACCTCAGCCCTCGACCCGGAACTGGTCGGCGATGTGCTGGCGGTAATGCGCACCCTGGCCGATGAAGGCATGACCATGATCGTGGTCACCCACGAAATGGGCTTTGCCCGCGAAGTGGCCGACCGCGTGTGCTTCCTGCACGGCGGTTACATAGTCGAAAGCGGCCCCGCCGAACAGGTGCTGGGCAACCCGCAGCATGCGCGTACCCAGGACTTCCTGCGGCGCGTGCTGCACCCCACAGGCAACACGCGGAGCCTGCCATGAAGTCGTTGTGGTCGGCGACTGCGCCGTCAGTGGTGCCAACACCGGCATTGAACGAGTCGGTGAAGGTCGACGTGGCGATTGTCGGAGCCGGCTATACCGGTTTATCGACGGCGCTGCACTTGGCAGAGCGTGGCGTGTGCGTGTGTGTGCTGGAGGCTCATGAGCCAGGCTGGGGCGCCTCGGGGCGCAACGGTGGGCAGGTCAACCCCACGCTCAAATATGACCCGCAGCAGCTGGTACAGAAGTACGGGCCGGAACGCGCCGAGCCGTTGATCGCCACGGTGTCGAACTCAGCGGACCTGGTGTTCAAGCTGATCGAACGCCATGGCATCGATTGCGCGCCGGTGCGCAAGGGTTGGATGCAGGTGTCGTACAGTGAAAAGGCGGTGGCCGGGTTACATGCACGGGCCGAACAATGGGCCCGACGCGGCGTGCCAGTACGGCGCCTGGACGCCACTGCGGTGGCGTCACGCATGGGCAGCTCGGCGTTTGCCGGCGGCTGGCTGGATGGACGTGCCGGGGCCATTCAACCCTTGGCGTATGCCCGCGGGTTGGTGGCAGCGGCGTTGGCGGCCGGCGCACGGGTGCATGGCCACAGTGCGGTGACAGGCTTGCAGCGCCAGGGCTCGGTTTGGCAATTGCAGACAGCCGGCGGCGCGCAGGTCACGGCAGATCAAGTGGTGCTGGCCACCAATGGCTACAGCGATCACTTATGGCCAGGCATGGCCCAGAGCATTCTCGCGGCCAATAGTTTTATCGTCGCCACCAAGCCATTGAGTGGCCGCGCAGCCGAAAGCATTTTGCCAGGGCAGGAGACCGTGTCGACCGCGCAACGCTTGCTACTGTATTTTCGCAAAGACGCGTATGGACGCCTGCTGATGGGCGGCCGCGGTCTGTTCAACGACCCCACCGGGCCGGCCGATTTTGCCCACCTGGAGCGCTCCCTGGCACTGCTGTTTCCGCAACTGGGGCCATTGGAATTCGACTACCGCTGGGCCGGCCGCATCGCGATCACGCGGGACTTCATGCCCCATGTCCACGAACCGGCGCCGGGGCTCACCTTGGCGTTGGGTTGCAATGGGCGCGGGATCGCGTTGTGTACCAGCCTGGGTCAGCAATTGGCTGGGCGGCTATGCGACAGCACGGCCGACTTCGCCTACCCGATAACGCCCTTGCAGCGCTTGCCATTGCATCGCTTGCAGCGGTTCTACATTGGCGCAGGCGTGGCCTGGTATAGCTTGTTGGATCGGTTGAACGTCGGTTAATCGCCAATCGCTCTTGCAACTGTCAATTCCAACAGGTTACTGCCTACTTGAATGCCGTTAGTCTGAGCGAGCCAGCCATCGACTGGCTCACCCATTCACCATGTGCGAAAGGAATCGTCCATGAAACGGCAGACCTCTTCAAACACCCTCACGGCACGCTTGGCTGGCCTGGCCTATAGCACCTGCTGCTACCTGGTTTTCTTATTCACCTTGCTTTACATGATGGGCTTCGTGGGGGCTGTGGTCGTACCCAAACACATCGACTCCAGCGCGCGCATCGACTGGGCGCAGGCACTCCTGATCAACGCGTCACTGATCATGGTGTTCGGCATCCCGCACAGCGCCATGGCACGTAAACGCTTCAAGCGCTGGCTGGCAATCTTCGCCCCGGCAGCGGTAGAGCGCTCCACCTATGTGTTGCTCTCCAGCCTGATGCTCGCGCTGCTGTTCTGGCAGTGGCGGCCCATTACACAGACCGTTTGGGAGGTTGACGCCGCCTGGGCCAAGGCACTGCTGACCGGCCTGTTCTGGCTGGGCTGGGGCATCGTGGTGCTGGCAACCTGCTTGATCAGTCACTTCGAGTTGTTCGGGCTGAAACAGGCCATTGATCGCTGGCGCAACGCCCCACAATCGGGCCCGACATTCAGGACGCCGATGCTCTACAAAGTCGTGCGTCATCCGCTGTACCTGGGCTTCCTGATCGCCTTTTGGGCAACGCCGCATATGACCGTGGGGCATCTGCTGTTTGCGCTGGGGATGTCGGTGTATCTGTTCATTGGCGCCCGTTTCGAAGAGCGGGATTTAGTGGCGCTGTTTGGTGAGCGGTATCGGTGCTATCAGAGTGAGGTGGGCATGATCGTGCCGCGTCTCAACAGGCCCCGCGACTGACCTACTGTAGGAGCGAGCTTGCTCGCGAAGATCGTCAACGATGACGCGGGCAACCTGGATGACCGCAGAGCCTGGGCGTTTTTCGCGAGCAAGCTCGCTCCTACAGTGATCGATGGCGCTGTGTCAGCCAGCACATCCAGCACTGAAAAACCGCTATCGCAGGCAAGCCAGCTCCCACAGGGGGACCGAGTTCAAAACACCGACCACCCAATCCGCTCACTCAACAATTCCAACGCCTTCATCCCCGCCAGCGAGTTCCCCGCTGCGTTCAACTCCGGCGACCACACGCACACCGTGACCTGCGCCGGCACCACCGCGACGATCCCCCCGCCGACCCCGCTCTTGCCCGGCAGGCCCACGCGGTAGGCAAAATTGCCCGCCTCGTCATAAAGCCCGCTGGTGGCCATGATCGAGTTCACTTGCTTGGTCTGGCGCGCCGTCAGCACCTGCTCGCCACTGTGGGCACTCACGCCTTCATTGGCCAGGAAGCTGAACGCTCGGGCCAGGTCCAGGCAGCTCATCTGCAACGCGCAATAGTTGAAGTAGCTGTGCAGCACCGCGTCCACATCGTTATGAAAGTTGCCGAACGACTTCATCAGGTAGGCCATGGCCGCATTGCGCGCACCATGCTGGGCTTCAGATTCGGCCACGACGCTGTTGACCAGGATCTGCGGGTTGCCCGACAGGCGCCGTACAAAGTCGCGCATCGACAGAATCGGCACGGCGAAGCGTGACTGGTTGATGTCGCAGATCACCAGCGCGCCAGCGTTGATAAAGGGGTTGCGCGGGCGGCCACGCTCGAATTCCAGCTGCACCATGGAGTTGAACGGCTGCCCCGAGGGCTCGTGGCCCAAGCGCTCCCAGATGGATTCGCCGCCATGGTCGATGGCCTGCACCAGGCTGAAGACCTTGGAAATGCTTTGCACCGAAAACAGCGTGTCTGCATCTCCAGCGCAGTAGGCCGTGCCGTCGTTGCCGTATACCGCGATGCCGAGTTGGTTGGCGGGCACGTCGGCCAGCGCGGGAATGTAATCGGCGACTTTGCCGAGGCCGATCAAGGGGCTCACTTCGGCGAGGATCGACTCCAGCAGCGCCTGCATAGCTTGTCCTGTCATCTTTGTTCGAATCAGTGGTAAACGAGGCGCGGAGGATACGTCAATGGGCGCGCAACACCCACACAATCTCTACCACCCGCTCGGCAATCACCACGTAGATCAGGATCAACAACAGTTGCAACGCCAAGTGATAACGCAACTTGGCCAGGCGGCGGATGCCGTCGCTGACGTTCAACAGCATCAGCACCGTGGACAGCACAATCAAGCCCCAGCCCGCGACGCTGGAGGCGAAGATACCGATCAGCAACTCGTGCGGTCCCACCAGCGCGTTGGTCCCCGCCGCAAACAACAACGCGCAGACCAACAGGTTTTTAACATTGTCGAAAATCTGCGTGCTCAGGTCGTTTTCCAGCAACGCCAGGTACCGCGTCCATAAAGTGCGCATGCTTGAGTACCGAGTGGGAAGGCTCGTCAATCAAGGTAGTTCAATTGTGGACGCTGTCGAGCTTTGGCCAGGCTCAGAAATACGCCACATCCGACACTTCTGCATCCAACACATCCTGGGCCAACGCCCAGGCGCGATCCTTGGACTCCACCACCAGCAGCGGGTAACCCCAGGCCTTGCCGAACGTCACGGCAAAGGGCTTGAGGGCCAGGCGCTTGGCAGCGCTGGGCTCCACCTGGATCATGCCTTTGACGTAAGCGCGCAAGGCAGCCTTGTTTTTCTTCATCCAGATAGAAGCGCGCTTGCGCTCTTCGTGGGCGTGTTCGTGATTGTTCTCATCCACGGCCTTTTCGTGCAGCAGCAAGAAGGGCTGCTCACGCGCCAGCAGACGTTCGAATGTCAGGAAGGCGTCTTCCGGCGCTCCCTCGCTAGGCGCGTCGAAAAAGATTTTCACCACCGGGAAAGTTGAACTGTCGAGTCGCATGGCAAAGCTCCTTTGATGAGATTGGTTCTCATCATAGGGCGCATGACGCTGGACAGCATTGCATAGAATAGCCAGAATATTTCGCAATCCAGCCAAGGCAGTTATCAGCATGGTTCATCACCGCCTCGACCAATACGACCCCTGCCGGGTCCGGGACGCCGCCGCGATCCCTCGCTCGATTGTTGCAGTGGGCGCCTCGAGTACGTCCGAACGCTGGGAACATACCCCTCACCACCATCAACACGGGCAATTGATCTACACCTTGCGCGGCGTGGTGCATTGTGTGATCGAGGCGGGTATCTGGATCGTGCCGCCGCAATGCGCATTGTGGATTCCCGGCGGTGTGACCCACGCGGCCCGTGGCGCTGGCGAAGCAGATGTATATTGCCTGTTGACCAGCCCGGACGCCGCCAGCGCCCTGCCCCGGCAATGTTGCACGCTGTCGGTGTCGCCATTGCTGCACGAATTGATCGGCAAGGCGGTCAGCTTCCCGCAGCTCTACGACGAAGACGGCGCCCCGGGCCGGCTGGTGGCGACGTTACTCGACGAGTTGGCCTTGGCCCCCCTCGAGGCCCTGCATTTGCCCATGCCCCAGGACCCTCGCTTGCATCGGCTGGCCACCAGCTTATTGGCCAACCCCGGCGACAAATCGACCCTGGGCGAATGGGCCGTGCGCATCGGCATGAGCGAACGCAGCATGACCCGCCTGCTGCTGGAAGAGATCGGCCTGAGCTTCGGTCGCTGGCGCCGGCAGTTGCATGTAATCCTTTCACTGCAGCGCCTGGCCAACGGCGAGAGTGTGCAGAGCGTGGCGCTGGACCTGGGTTATGAAAATGCCAGCGGGTTTATCACCATGTTCCGCAAGGCCATGGGCCAACCGCCGGCGCGTTACCTGGCAGACCGAGCCAGTACCGTCGGGCCGCACAGCAACGTGTCAACTATCGCCTTGACGTGAGGTTTTGATGATCGTTCCCACGCTCTGCGTGGGAATGCCTCGTGTGCCGCTCCGCGTCGCGCTTAGGGACGCAGAGCGTCCTGGGCTGTGTTCCCACGCAGAGCGTGGGAACAATCCATTCGACTCAGTTCTTGTAGTCGGTATCGGTACGCTCAAGCTGGCGCACCAGCGCATTCCAATGCCGCGCCACGCCCGGGCCTTCGCCATTGCTGAACACCTTGGCCTGCTGCTCGACTTTGGCCACCACCTCTGCGGGTGGGAAGATCAACTCGGCATTCCCCGCTGCCTGTGCCGCAATCTGGATGTTGCAGGCCCGCTCCAGGCTTTGTAGTTGCTGGAAGGCATGCTCGACGCTGACGCCGCCAGTCAACAAGCCGTGGTTGCGCAGGATCATCACACTCTTGTCGCCCAAATCCGCCACCAGCCGTTCACGCTCGTCCAGGTCCAGCGCCACCCCTTCGTAACCGTGGTAAGCCACACGCCCCGAGAATGCGATAGCGTGCTGGGAGATCGGCAACAACCCCTGCTTCTGCGCCGACACCGCAATACCGTCGCGGGTGTGGGTGTGCAGCACCGCTTGCAAATCATGGCGTGCGCCGTGGATGGCGCTGTGGATCACATAGCCGGCGTAGTTGATCCCCAGGCCCGTAGGGTCATCGACAAGGGTGCCGTCCAGATCGACCTTGACCAGGTTGGAGGCGCTGATTTCGTCGAACAACAGCCCGAAAGCATTGATCAGGAAATGCGCCTCGGGCCCTGGCACCCGCGCCGAGAAATGCGTGTAGATATGATCGGTCCACTTGTACAACGCCGCCAGTCGGTAGGCCGCGGCCAACTTGACCCGCACCTCCCACTCTTGCGGTGTGACCCGCTGGCGCACATTGCTCAAGACACTGGAAATCGGCGTGACGCTACTCATGGCAAATCTTCCTGGATGACCTAAGGGACTTCCAGGCAAGACTAGGGGATGGTCATAAATAATAAAAAGCACATTTTAATCTAAGCTAATTATTATATTTTTTTATAAAAAATAGCAGTGGCAGCTTTCAGGCCGCCACAGGATCTCGTTCCTTTTCCACCGATCAACTCAGCAGGTTCAACGCCCGTTGTTGAGTTTCTCGTTGATTGCATCCGTTTGCCGTTCAATGTCCTTGATCGAGGTCGGCGTCACGACTTTGTCGATGGTTTCAGTCTTGGGGTTCGCAGGTTCAAGCGTCTGCCCTTTTGTGGTCTCGGCATTACCTTTTTGCGCGTCTTCAGAGCTGACGGGGTCGGGGGTTTTATCGGCGGTTTTACGATCAGTCACAGTGCAATCCTCCTGGCAGTGGCAGGCCCCTGAGATGGCGGCCCTATGCAGCAGAACCCTGCGAATCCGGATTGGTTCAAGTCAATTGCCTCGCCTCACCGCTGGGCAAAAAAGCGCAAAAAATTTTAAACCTTTTACCCGCCTCTCGATTCAACAGTCAGGTAACGGCATCCCGCCATTTCCAAGGAGAGACACCATGAAAACTCGACTGATGAAACCGATGGGCCTTACCTTCATGCTGATTGCAGGCTCGATTTCCACCGCGATGGCGGCGACCTCCAACGACTTTGTCGACAACGCCGCCGAGGGCGGTATCACCGAGGTGGAAGCGGGCAAACTGGCCCTGGAAAAAAGCAGCTCGGCGGACGTAAAGACCTTCGCCCAGCATATGGTCACAGACCACACCAAGGCCAATCAGGAACTGATGGCCCTGGCGAAAAAACTCGATATCGAAGTACCCGATGACGCTGCGCTCACCGACCAGGCGAAGAAAGCCATCCTGCAAATGCGCGATGAATCCTTCGACAAGGCCTATGCCAACAACCAGGTAGCGGCCCATGAAAAAACCGTCGAACTGTTCAAGAAAGAAGCGGCCTCCTCGGACAATCCCGAGCTGAAAGCCTTCGCCACCAAGACCCTGCCCACCCTTGAAGCCCACCTGAAAATGGCCAAGGAACTGCAAACCAAATACGCCCATTAATCCATCCATGACCCAAGGAGACACTCGACCATGAGCTCGCAACTCAACGGCAAGCACATCCTCGTCATCACCTCCAACACCGGCATCGAGCGCGACGAGTTGCTCAAGCCTCTGGAGACGCTGCGTGGCTACGGCGCGACCGTAACGCACGCCTCCAGCAAAGGGGGCACAACCCAGACATTTGTCGGCGACACGGAAAAAGACCAGACCGTGGAATCCGACGTGCAACTGTCGGATGTTGTCAGCGCCGACTTCGATGCGCTGGTCATCCCGGGCGGTACAGTGAATGCCGATACACTGCGCCAGGATGCCGCCGCGCTGCGCTTGATCAATGAGTTCGTGCAGGCCGGCAAGACCATCGCGGCGATCTGCCACGGGCCATGGACCCTGATCGACGCTGGCGTGGTCAAGGGCAAAACCCTGACCGCCTATAAAAGCGTGCGCATCGACCTTGAAAACGCCGGCGCTGCCGGCGTGGTGGATGCCGAGGTTAAAGAGTGCCAGGCCAATGGCTGGACCTTGATCACCTCGCGTACGCCGGACGATCTACCGGCGTTCAATGAGGCGATTGCCAAGGCCGTCGGCGGCTGATCGGTTGACCGCAATGAAAACAGGCGCCCCATGGGCGCCTGTTTTTTATCACTCACCGCTTCAGCTTTTACGCTGCTGCGCCATTTCACGCTTGGGTCCGAACATCGCCCACGCAATCAACCCCAGCAGCGGCACGAACACCAGCACCACGACCCACAACCCCTTGGTCTCCCATCCGCCAGTGCTGCGCAAAACGATATTGATCGCCCAGAGTTCCAAGAGCAGCAGAACCACCGCCAATACGATCCAGATATATTCAATTTGCATGATTCACCTCCTGAAGTCTAAGCGTTAGGTCAAGCAGATGCCCCAAGGGTTCCATTAGAATTTTCCTGGCCACACTTTCTGGCCGCCCGTTGCGCTGGAGCGTCAGCAACCGGTTGTGCGTTGTGCAATCTCAACGCGGCCCGACCATGCAAGCTGCACGACCTCCAAGCATACAAAAAAATACAACCAACTGATTTATAAGATAATTTTTAACCATAAAAGTTGGTACGCCTGATGCAACCTTCCTCACCACGAGGCGTGCACTTCGACACGCCCGCATACCCCCCCGTGAGGTTACCTATGAATGCCATCGACCTGCTAAAAGCCGACCATGAACGCGTCAAGACCCTGCTGACCCAGTTAAGCGAATCCACTGAACGCGGGGTAAAAAAGCGTACCGAGTTGTTGGCCAAACTCGAAATGGAGATCACCCTGCATACCCAACTCGAAGAAGAGATCCTCTACCCCGCGTTCAGGAAAGCTGGTGGCAAGGAACAGGACATCATGTACCACGAAGCCAAGGAAGAGCACCGTACCGTCGACTCGCTGGTACTGCCGGACTTGAAGAAAACCGACCCCTCGTCCACCGAGTTTTCCGGTCGCGTCAAAGTGGTCAAGGAGTTGCTTGAGCACCATATCGAAGAAGAAGAAACCGAGATGTTCCCTCAGGCCAAGAAACTGCTGGGTAAAGCGCTGCTCGAAGAGCTGGGAGCCGAGATGGAAGCGATGAAGGCCGCGCACAAAAAAGCCATGGCGAAAAAACCGCTGGCGGCGTAACGGCTACCTCCTCGCAGCAAGGTTCGCGCGACAGTGACCCACAGGCCCTGTCGCGCTATCGATTTGCACCGATGATTTCTCCTCGCTCACTCAGCGATCCGGCCGACCGAGCCGGCCTGGCGCCCCATGCTAGCGTGCCATTGCCCTTGGCAGTGGCCGGGGGCTTTCAGGAGATTCATCACAATGGACACGCACTCCCCCACCTATACCCACCTGTTCAAAGAGGACTGGCACCTGCTGTGTTCGGCCTCTTCCATGGCGGCAATCGACTCCCCGATCGCCTACCTGAAGGCGTTATACCTGTTTGCCCAAGCGCTGGAAAAAAGCGGTAAAGGCAAACAGCCCAAGATCACCCTCGACCGGCGACGCCCCGAACTCAAGACACTGCCCCTGGACGAACGCGGCCTCAGCGCTGTGATTCCTCAACTCTCGATGATCAACGAAACCCTGTCCCGCCAGATCGACGCTCATCTCAAACAAACCCGCCGTGAATACCGCGGCCGCTCCCTTGATGAGGTGCTCGGCAGGCAACGCTTCCCCTTCGTGCTGCCGTTCGAACGCGCGCATCGCCAGTGCTGGCTCGGTTTGTCCGGCGGCAAGCCACAATTGGGCGAACTCAGTTACCGCATCAGCCTCAAGCTGCCCACCAGCCAGCGCGCGCAAAACACTTACGGCGTGGTCCGGCACGAGGCCTATGAAGCGCAACGTTTGCTGTCCGGGCTGAGCCCTGCCCAGCAGGTGTTATTGATCGAGCCTTTGTTAATAAGAACGGGAGACGTACAGGCAGAAGATTTTTTTACCCAGCACTATGGTACCCAGGAGCAGCCCCTTGAGGAGTTGTCCCACTGGTTGCAGAAAACCGGACTCACCGCCGATCAGACCGAAGCGCTACTGGCCTGCGGCAAGTATGTGCCGGTGCTGTCGAGCAATGTTCTGGCAAGCGCCCTGCCAACGCCGCCGGCCAAGCTGCGCCTGCACAACGGTGCCGCGTACGTGAACGGGCCGATCACCGAGGCCGGCGCGACCCAGTCGCCCCTGTCGATCAATGCGCAGGACAAGGATGGTGCGCGCCTGCTCAATACCTCATGGGAACGTTATCAGCGCCTGCACCGAATGATCCGCCTGCAACGCTGGACGCAATTGCCCTTCGACGCACTCGACGCCCTGTCGACGAGCGTGGTGCGGCGTGAACACGAGGGCGACCCGGCGCAGCCCGCCAACGACAATACCCTGCGCGCACTGGGCGTCTATCGCTATCTGGAGCGCCGCTACAGCCTGTCATTGCAAGCCTTTGCCGCCGTGCTGGATGAGATACCGGTGTGGGCACCCGGCACTCGTCTGTCGCTGTACGACCAGCTGTTCAATCCCGGCCCGTTGCCAGGCCAGGCATTGACCCTGGACAGGCCGACCCTGGCCTTGAGGGAGGAAATCCCGACAACCCTGCGCCACCAGCTCTGCACCGGCCTGCACCTGAGCGACACCCCGGCCTCGTTGCACTGGCTGATCAAGCAGGCCCGCCTGCATCTACCCGCTTCTTGCCCAACGCTTACGTTTTATAGCGCGCTGTATCGCCAAACCCGTATCGCGCGATTGTTCGGGCTGTCAGTGCTCGACAGCTACCATGTGGCGGCGCTGCTGGGCGGTAAGGATTACACCGCACAACTGGTCAACCCGAGCCTGCGTCGCTCCGGCGTCAATGCCCCTGCCGACCTGCTCGATGTGCTGATGCAAATGGACTGGCTGGTCCGCTGGCTCAACGACACGGGTCAAACGGTTGATCAGCTTCGCCGCCAATTGCTATTGGATGCCCAATCCCCACCGCCCCACGTGCAGACGTACATCACCCAACTCGATGAGGTGGTCGAATTGACCCGGCATGGCCTGTTGGCGCAAGAAGACCTCGCTGACCTGTCATTGCCCCAGCCCGAGCCTGACACCAAAGCGGCGCCCATTGCCTGGCATGCCCTCATCGTACAAGGGCTGCTGCACAGCCAACCGCTGCTCAAGCCCGCGCCGCCCAAAGAACTGCCCAATGGGCTGGTGCAGCTTATCGAAGCCCAGACCCTGAGCCTCGACCCAGAACGCAACACGGCTCTGCACAGCGATGCCAAACAGGCAGTGACCAAGAAGCTGGGCGCGTTCTACCAACAAATGCAGCCGCTGAAAGCAAAAATCGACACGCTGCTCAACGCTCCCTCACACCTTGCCGGTGACCCCGCCGCGTACCTGCAATGGCGCAAACTCGTGGTTCGACAAATTGCCCGAACCGCCACTGCCGAATCCACCACGGAGCTGCACAAAAATGTATTGCTGAGCCTGCCGGATGCCGAAGTGTCCTTGGGGCTGGCAGTGAGTCGTGAGGCCTTGCAGACCTTCGTGCTCCATCCGCACTGGCTGAGCCCGGACCACACCGCGGCCTCGCTGCTCAAGCTGACGCTGAGCACGCTGTACCTGCTGCAACGCTTTGCCCATTGCCTCAGCACCTACGGGCTGGCCCAGGACAGCGTGCTCGCCTATTTACAATGCGCCAATTCATCCTCCGTCGAAGGCTCCGCCATAACTGACAATGGGGCTTGCACCTCGCAACTGGCCGCATTGCTCAAGTGGGATGTCGATGAAATCAACCTGCTCGTTGAATCTCTGCCTGCCAAACAGGTGAGGACCCTGGCCGACCTGGACTGGCTCCTGCGTTGCCATGAAGCCGTCAGGCTCACCGGCCTTTCCGCCAGCGCCTTGCTCAAGGCTGCCGACCTGCATGCCACCTTGATGAATGAAGACTGGCAACACGTTGGCTCGGCATTGATCGCCACAACCCCCTAACCCCGTTGTATTTCGCCTGGTTCAAGGAATGACCATGTCTGACACCCTCACCCAACACCTCAACGAACACCTGCGCGACGCGATGCTGGGGTTCTACCTCAACAGCGTGCTGCCTGAAGACACGGCAGTGGCCGATACCGTCAAGACCGTAGACGATGTCTATACCTATTGGCTGCTCGACCCCCAGGTCAGCCATACGGTGCCCACCACCCGTGTCGCCAGCGCCATTGCCAGCCTGCAGCAGTACATCACAGGCATTTACCTGGGCCTGGAGCCCGGCTACGACGAACAGGGCATGAGCGCTGACGAGCAGACCGAGTGGCGAGACCAGTTGCTGTCCTATTCACTGTGGCGTGCCCACCAGCAACTCCAGCACTACCCGGCCACCTACCTGAGCCCTGCATTGCGCCATGACAAAAGCGACAACTTCAGGCAACTGGAGAACCAGCTCAACCAATTTCGCATCGAGCCTGCGCCGCTGCAGACAGCCGTCCACAGTTACCTCAGCCGCTTCGAAGCACTTGCCAACATCAAGACCCTCAATGGTTATATCGACGGTGATAAAGACAGCTTTGCCAGCAGCACTTATTACTTCACCGGCAAGTCCAGTCCGGAAAACACCTATTACTGGCGCACGCTGAAAATGGCCTCGGGCGACGCGGCCACTCCGCCAGCCTGGTCCTCCTGGCAAAAGATCCCGCTGTCGATTGACGATAACGTCCCCGAACAGACGATTCGCCCGGTGGTGTTCAACGGGCGCCTCTTCGTGGTGTGGGCCCAATGCATCAACCCGACGTCGTCGTCGAGGGACATCACCCCGATTGGACGAGGTGATGTCGAATCGGAGAGGGAATACCAACAACGGCTGGAAACCCGGATAAAGACCACCTATCTACAGTTGCGCTTGTACTTTTCCTATAAAAAACTGGATGACAGTTGGAGCGTGCCGCAGGCCTGCATTCAGGAATACAGCCTTGCACAGGGCCTTGACGAATTGAGCTCGGAAGACTTGATGAGTGCCACTGCGTCCATCGCCGTACTCGATTCAAAAAGCCAACCGCCGTCTCTGTTCCTGGGCCTGAGCGCACAGCCGAACCATCAAACGGCTTCCTCGCACAACGGCGTGCATCGGCATTTCTTTCAAGCGGTACGGCTGGATCAGCACTTCAACGTCCATTGGCTGGAAACTCTGGGCAGCACTCGGCGGATGTTCTCCTGGCATAAAGAGTCTGAACTGGCCGGGCGGTACCAGGCCCTGTTCGGGCACCACAACAGGTCAAGATTTCAATTCAGGGCGCCCGAAACGGTCCAGGTCAAAGTTCACTCCCTGACCAACAATGCGCCCCATGGCACCACCCATGGCTGGAATTACGAAGACAATCAACAGCATATCCGCAGTCTTTCGGCTGAGAGCGATATCCGGTTCAACCGAACGACGTCAGTACTGGAGGTCACCACCCGCCTGGCGAAACGCTTCGAACCGCACCGCACTGTCAGGTTCAGCAAGGCAGACGCAATGGCCAATTTGACCATCACCCTCAGCAGCAGCGGTCCTGCCCAGAACGAGATGCTGGCGTTAGGCCCCACCGCCGAGATTTTCCTGGAGAGCGCCAGGCTGGCAACCTTCTCCAACGTGCGCATCGACTTGACCCTCAAGTGCAACGAGACCGGCGTCAGCTATGCCCAATTCATAAAAAATGCAGCGAATCAGCCGACGACCTTTACCCTGCCGCAGATTGAAAAAGATCAAGAAACCCCGAAAAGCGCGACATTCAATCTGCGCGACCAACGCATTAGCCAAGAAGCCTTCGATTATTTTTTCAATACGCCGGACGCCACCTATACCGTCATTCTCTCGTTCTACAACAATCAAGCGGAGTCCAGCAGCCATGCCTACGACTTGGTACTGGACAAGGTCCAGGTCCAGCAGAAACAACGCCTGTACAAACCCGTGTTGATGTATCCCAGACAGGGACACAGCGCTTTACCGGAAAGCCCTCACCGCAATAACACGGTACTCGTCGGCCTGGCAGACGCCTCTCGGCGCACCCTGCGCGACACGTTCACTGAACTCTCCGAAACGCACACGCTTGAGGCGCAGATCGAACTCTCTCCCTCGACCTTGCACCCCTACGACGAGGACTCCACTGACACGACGGCTTCCACATTGACGCTGATTCACGGCGTGTTGCTACTGGAAAGCGATGTGCATTACCCCGACCCCATCATCCTGGGCTACGCGCTGAAAACCGCGACTTTCACCCTGCCGCCCGATAACAGCACCCCCATCATTCCACTGGCTCCGTTTATCCGGCGACTCGCTACCCCGCCCTATGGCACGGCAGAGTTCATCGACTTCAGCGGGTCCACTATCGAGTCTCTCGATAAGCCTGAAAACAAACGAGCGCCCATACGCACCAACACCTGCGTGGCCGGGCTGCTGGCAAAAACCGCGGGCGCAGGTTTGCATGAGCTGTTTGCGTTGGCGCCGGATGCCTGGCGCGAGCCGCCCTTGCCAGGCGAGAAAAAGCCCAGTCCCCTGGACTTTCACGGCCCCCATGGCACCTATTACTGGGAGTTGTTTCTTTACCTGCCCTGGCTGTTGGCACAACGCCTGAACCAGGAGCAACAATACGCCGAGGCCGAAACGTGGATACGCTACGTGTTCGATCCCGTACACCCATCCGGGTTCTGGCGCCTGCCTGCGCTGCTTACCAGTGCGCCACAACGCCACGACGTCTCGTCCGTGTCCCACCCATTGGCGACAAGCAGCGCGGTACATTTTCGTCAGGCGCTGTACCTGCTGTACGTCGACATCCTGCTCAATCGCGGGGATGCGGCCTACCGGCAAATGACCCGTGACGGCCTGGCCGACGCCAAGTTGTGGTACATCCGCGTCAAGGGCTTGCTCGGGCCAAGGCCGCCGCTCAACCCGGTCGATCCCTGGGCAGCCACGACCCTGGACAAACTGCAAAACCCTTCCACGCTCGACAGCACGACAGTACCTGCGGGCACCTCGCGGCTGTGTCGGTCCCTGAGCCCTGATCTGCTGCTGCGCTGGGACAAGATCGAATCTCGCCTGCACAACCTGCGCCATCACCTGGATCTGACCGGCAAACCCTTGAGTCTGCCGCTGTACGCCGCGACCCTGACGCCTCAAACGCTGCTTGCCGCGTACCAGCAAGGGGCGGTCGGCGCCAGCCTGCGCCCGTCGCTGCGCACCGCCCAGGCCGCGCACTATCGCTTCCAGGTGCTGCTGGGACACGCCTTGCAAGCGGTCGACAACCTGATCCAGTTGGGGACGACCTTATTGTCGTTGTTCGAACGCAAAGAGCAGGCCCAGTACCTGGAAACCCAGCAGCAGCAAGCCTGGGACTTGGCGAGGCTGGCCGTCGAGCAACAGGCCCAGGCCGTACAGTTCGATGCGAGGAACCAGGAGGCGCTGTTGGCAGGACGCCGCATGGTCGAAGCGCGGGTGGCGTTCTTCGAACAGCAGCTCAAGCGAGGCATCAGCCCGGCCGAGGCCCAGGCCACCCAGGAGTACCAGGACAGTGCGCGCTGGGACACCGCCGCCGCCGTGGCACAAGCCGGCGCGGGGCTGGCGATGCTGATACCGAATATTTTTGGCACCTCCAACGGCGGCGTGCGCTACGAGGGCGCTTTTCACGCCCTGCACGCGGCGTCCCAAGGCATTGCCAATGAAAAGCGCGCCAACGCTGCCCACCTGGACCGCACCGACCTGTTTGCCCGACGCGCCGCCGAGTGGGCCCATTCGCTTGAACAGGCACGCCTTGAGCTGGCCCAGGTCGACGCCCAACTGCAGGCTTATACCGAACAGCAAGCCCATACCCGCTTGCAACTGGCCCTGGCCCAGACCAGCCTGACCCAGGCACGAAGCCTGTACGACCAGCTCGGCAAACGCTTTACCAACGCCCAACTGTATCAATGGCTCAATGGCCAACTTTCCACTTTCTACTACCAAGCCTATGACTCGACCCTGTCGCTGTGCCTGGCGGCCGAGGCCTGCTGGCAGGAAGAACGGGCTCAGTGGGACAAGCACTTCATTCAAACCCAGCATTGGACCCATCAATATCGCGGCTTCAGCGCCGGCGAAGCGCTCAAGCAAAATCTACTGAGCATGAGTAACGCCTACGTCACCCACAACGAACGTTTGCTGGAGATCACTAAAACCGTGTCGCTGCGCCATCTGCACAGCCAAGACCCGATGGCCACGCGCGACATGCCCTGGGCCGCGCTTAAAGCCGAGCTGGTAAAAACCGGTACCTTGACCTTTGAACTGACCCTCAAGCTGTTTGACGACGACTACCCAGGCCATTACCTGCGGCGTATCAAGCACGTCAGTGTGTCCCTGCCCGCCACGCTGGGCCCCTATGAAGACATCAAGGCCATCCTGACCCAAACCGCCAATACCACGCACGTCACCCCCGCGACCAGACACACCGAAGCCGCGGTAAAAAAAGACCTGCGCGCCAAACAGCAAATCGCCCTGTCCAGCGGGCTCAACGACAGCGGCTTGTTCACCTTGAACTTCGACAGCGACGAACGTTACCTGCCGTTCGAATACACAGGAGCGATCTCCACCTGGCAACTGACCTTTCCCAACCATGCCCGGCAAAACGCTCTACTCGAATCCCTCACCGATATCATCGTGCACCTGCGCTACACCGCTAAAAACACCGGAGGTCAACGATGAGCGTGCAGCCGCCCGAACTCCTGGAACCTAAGATTCCTGCGCTGCCCAAGGGCGGTGGCGCCATCCAGGGCCCCGGCGCGCAATGGGGCGCCGTGGGCACACGGGGTGAGGCGTGCCTGGAGGTGCCCTTGCCCATTTCGCCGGGCCGTGGCTTCACGCCGGCCCTGAGCCTGGGTTATCGCAGCGCCCAAGGCAACGGGCCCTTCGGCCTCGGCTGGGCGATGTCGGCAGGCGCCATCAGTCGTGATACCCGCAAAGGCGTACCGGCCTACGGTGATGACGACCGTTTCATCAGCCCCCAAGGCATCGACATGATCCCTGAGCGTGATGCCGACGGCGAAATTCAGGCCACGACCTGGGACCACTATAACGGCCTGGCCCTGGACGAACCCCACCGAGTGGTGCGCTATTTTCCGGTGATAGAAGCGCGCTTCGACCGTATCGAGCATTGGTCTTGCGACAGCGACAAGGCCGGGTTCTGGTTGGTTCAGGGGGCCGACGGCTGCGTGCACCTGTTCGGCAAGACTCTGATCGCGCGCTGTGCAGACCCGAACGACGATCTACGTGTTGCCCAATGGCTGTTGCAGGAAAGCCTCAACCCGCTGGGTGAGCAGATCTATTACCACTACAAACACGACGACCAGCCACCAAGCGCCACCAGGGACTATCGCGCCCAGCGTTATCTGGCGCGGGTGTGCTACGGCAACCTCAAGCCCCTTGAGCACCTGGCGCTGTGGCGCGCGGACGCCCTCGCTGACAAGCAATGGCACTTCGAACTGCTGCTGGATTATGGTGAACGCCACACCGGCCTGAGCCAAGTGCCGACCTATGCCGAACAACACGCCTGGCCGGTCCGCAACGACCCGATCAGCAGTTATGCCTATGGCTTTGAACTCGGCACCCTGCGGCGGTGCCAGCAAGTGCTGATGTTTCATTACTTCCCCGACGAGCCGAGCCTGGGCGCCGAGCCGGTGCTGACGCGGCGTCTGTTGCTGGAGTACACCCATCGCCACGCCATCGGCAGTTGCCTGAACGCCGTGCACAACCAGGCCTTTGACGCCCAGGGGAACGCCAGTGCCTGGCCGCCCCTGGAACTGGCCTACAGCGCCTTCGTGCCGACGCTGGACGCCGCGCGCTACCAAGCGTTCGACGCCATGGCGGGCGTCAACGATGGGCAGCATTATCAACTGGTGGACCTGTACCGCGACGGCTTGCCGGGCATCCTGCACCGCACCGATAAAAGCTGGTATTACCGCGAGCCGCTCAGGGCCCCCGGCCCAGCCAGCAGCAATGCGCTGATCTATGGTCCATGGCAGGCCCTGCCACGCATCCCCCTCGCCGATACCGTCCAAGCCACGCGCCACGCACTGGCGGATCTTGACGGCGATGGGCATCTGGAATGGGTGGTGGCGCAACCGGGGCTGAGTGGTTTTTTCAGCCTCGACTCGCAGCGGCAATGGTCGGGTTTCGTGCCTTTTGCGGCGATGCCCCAGGAGTTTTTCCATCCCCACGGGCAACTGGCCGACCTGATGGGCAGTGGGAGGCTGGACCTGGCCTTGATCGGCAGCCGTAGCGTGCGCCTGTATGCTCAGCGCCAGGACGGCGGGTTTGATCCTGGCCAGGAGGTGCGCCATGCGCCCGACGATGAGGGGCTACCCACCCTCAGCCATTCGCCGGCTGAATTGATCGCCTTTTGCGACCCCCTGGGCAGCGGCCAACAACACCTGGTGCGTATCCGCCATAACGAAATCAAATGCTGGCCCAACCTCGGCCGTGGACGCTTCGGCAAAGGGTTTGTCTTCGCCACACTGGCGTTCGACCACGCCAGCTTCGATGCCGCCCATATTCGCCTCGCCGACCTGGATGGTTCAGGCGCGGTGGACCTGATTTACCTGGCGCCTGAACACGTACAGATCTATATGAACCGCGCCGGCAGCGGGCTGGCATCGGAGCCACTGACATTGCCTTGGCCCGAGGGCGTGCGACATGACGCGACGTGCCAGGTCAGCTTTGCCGACCTTCAAGGCCTGGGCTGTTCCAGCCTGATCCTGAGCGTGCCGCACATGACCCCCCAGCACTGGCGGTATGACTTCGTCAGTCTCAAACCGTATTTGTTAACCGCCACGCTCAACAACCGGGGGGCCACCACCCAGCTGAGCTACCGCAGCAGCGCCCAGGAATGGCTCGACGAAAAACAGCACTGGCAAACCCTGGGAGTGCCCCAAGGCAGTAGCCTTGCGTTCCCAGTGCAGGTGGTCAAGCGGCAACAGCAAAAGGACCTGGTCAGCGGCAACCGCTCCACCCAGTATTTTCGTTACCGGCAAGCCTGCTATGACCGTGAGGAGCGCCAGTTCCTCGGCTTTGGCCTGGTGTTGCACACCGAGCAACCCCCTACGGCCGATGCGCAGCCTGGGGTGTTGACCAAACGCTGGTTCCACACCTTTGAGCCCTCGCAGGAGGCTTTTTACCCGGGCGACCCACAGGCGCCCGCGCTGGGGCCAACCCTGCTGGGCCAGTTGGAGGCCGGGCGCACAGGAGACACGCTGATCGCCACGCCCGTCGCAACCACCCGCCGCGCGATGCAGCGTGCATTGGCGGGGAGCCTGCTGCGTGAAGAGGTGTATGCCGCCGCCGATTCGCCACCACAGGCAGTGCCGTATTCGGTGCAGCAACAGCGCTATCTCATACGGCAATTAAGCCCGTCGGCCAAGGCCGGCGAACCGGCGGTGCTGCTGCCACTGTTGCTGGAGTCGCTGACCTGTCGCTACGAGCGCCAACCGGACGACCCGTGCTGCCGGCACATCCTCAATCTGCGCTGGGACCGCTACGCCGGCAATCTCCACAGCGTGGTGGTCGACTATGCCCGTCGCAGGACAGCCAGCGACTCCCCACCGCCTGGGCCAGCCCACCAGCAGCAGTGGTGGCGTGACGCACACGACTCAGCGCAGCAGACGTATTACCTCAACGAAACCCGCGCCCGCTTCATTCACCTGGACGCCGCGCAGCGCTGGCGCTTGCACTTGCCCTACCAGCAACGAAGCAACGTGCTGGTGCTGAGCAAAGAGGCGTTAGCGATTGAAAAAATAAGCTATGAACACTTCATCGCGCAGGGCCCGTCCGATCCATTGGGAACAGCGGCCGAACGCAGTCTGGGGGGGCTGTCGGTGCAGCACTACTGCGTGGCGGAGCACACCGAACCCTTGCCGGCCGGCACCGCGAGTTTTCAGGCGCTGCCTGCCTATATCGAGACAGCCGAACTCGATCAGCAAGCGCTGGAGGTATATGAGGGCCGCACTGTCACTGCTACGCTCAGTGCACAGCACTATCAGGCCATGGCCGCGTTCCTGTCACCGGACCCCGGGCAGGACGAGGCCATCACCCTGTGGTCCCTCTGCCAGGGTTACACCCGCTACGGCCAGGCCGAAATGTTCTATCGGCCTCGTCGGCATCAGGCGAGTCTGAGCCATGGGTTCACGCAGTCCGAGTACGACCGCTATGGGCTGTACATCATCAAAGTGCAATTGGCGGACGGCTGCACGACCCAGGCGCAGTACGACTACCGCCTTGGCCTGCCGGTGACGGTGACTGACGCACAGCGTACACAACGCTACGCGCACTACGACGCCCACGGGCAGCTGCTGGCGACCGGCCTCAAGGGTGAGGAGCAAGGAAAGCCCGTGGGCCATGACGCCCCTACGCCCTTCATCCGCTCGCCCGATACGGGCCCGGCGCAGGCCCTGGCTGATCCGAAGGCGGCGTTGCTCAACGCTCAAAGCGCGTGCTTCTACGACGTGTTCAGTTGGATGGGGCGCATTCCACCCGCCAGCATCCAGGCGCAATGGGTAAGCAACGGTTACCTGCTGCCCAGCGGGCATATTCGTGCCTCGGCGTTGGCACGCCTGAACAGCCTGAGCGCTGCGCTCCCCCATCATCAAACCCTCAAGCGCCTGATTCAGGCGGCCAGGCAAGTGCCGGTGCACGTCGTGGTACTGCACGCCGACCGTTGGCAAGGCACGTCGCAAACGGCGCAGATCCAGGTAGCCCTCGCCTTCAGCGACGGCTTTGGCCGCGTGCGGCAAACCCAGGAAAAGGCGCAACCGGGCCCGGCCTTTGCAGTCGATGACGCCGGTATGTTGAGCGCGGGTGCCGAGCCAACCGATGCCACTCGCCGTTGGCGGATCAGCGGCCGTGTGGAGTATGACAATCAGGGTTGCCTGGCGCGCACCTGGCGACCTTACTTTGCCGACCGTGCCGGCTATATCGACGATGCGGCCTTCAACACCTTGCGTCCCAGCGAGCAGCACTTTCATGACGCGTTGGGGCGCCCGGTACGCGTGCTCAATGCCAATGGCGACACGCGGCGCCAGACCTACTGCGCCTGGTACAGCATCGCTGAAGACGAAAACGACACGCACGCGCCGGCCTGACAACAGAGCCGGGCCGTTACACGGCCCGCGCTCCTTGGCCTGACGTTGCGCGTATTAACGGCGGTGAGGGTCCATCACCCTGACCGCCCGATAGTTAAGCCCACTGATGTGCTGGATCATCACCCGATAGGCGCCACGACCGCGCTGCCCGCGATAACGCGGCAAGTCAAAACTGCGGACATTCTGCCCACCCGCCATGGAATGGCCGGTATGAAAATCCAGTGTGCGGTCTTCCAGCCGATCAATCACCCTTCTGAGAATTTCACCTCCCGGGCCATGTAATTCATTCTGAATAGGTGTGACGTCAATCTCGAGGGGCTCAGGCACCAGCCCGGAGGAAGGTCCCGGGCTTACCGGCTGCGCGGCGGGCACCTCAGAAGCGGAGCCTCTGCGGCCCACGCTCGTGACCCTGGTTTGCGGTTGTACTTCGGTGTGGGTCAGCCCAGCCGCTGGCAGCGGGCTGGCGCCCACTTTGCGAGCCGGGGCGCGCAGTTCTATGCCTACAAACCCCAACCTGGCAAGCGTAAAGCTAGGGTTACGCTCCGTTCGTGAGGCTGTTTCAGCCCGGTCCCGATGCTCGGTGGGCCCAACGTACCCATAGAGACCGCCCCGCGCTGCCGGGGTCAGCCCGTAGGACAGACTCTTAGTGTCAGCGGTAGCCAGACGGTGTTCCAGGAAAAAGTCCGCCAACTCGCTGACTTCATGTTCGGTAGCGCCCTGTCTGCGGCCCAGCTCTTGCGCACCGACCGTTACGGACTGCTCATAGAACGCTCTGCGCTGAACGTCAGTGGTGCCTAATCGCTGAAGCGCGTAAAGCGCCACGCCCACCACACCTGAAATCAGCCCGAAATAAGCCAGTTCAGCCCTATAGCCTATCTCTACCCCTACTCCGTGCCCGATCAACAACACCAGGAGCAGAACCGTCACCACCTCCAGCATCGAGCGGCGCTGCAAACCGTCTTCGTCTACATAACCCATGGGGTTGTTCCCCACCATCGCATACAGGTTCAACCCATCCACATCCCCCGCCGGGTCAGCGCTGATCCACCGCAACAACCACGGCGCGTAGTACCTGAAGCCGTAGTAATACAGCCCGCTGGCGTCGCGCTCCTTGCCCGAATAACGTCGGGTTTTATAGTTCGCCTCCAAGGCACTTTTTGCCGCCCACCAGGCAGTAGCGCCGAATGGGTAATAACTTTCCTGGCTCAACAGGCCGGCTGCCTCGTCCAGCTCCAGAGTGCCGCTGCCCAAATGATCGTCGAGGCTGAACCGCAGTTGCTCGTCCTGCATCTCGTCGGGGCGCTGCTGCTCCCACTGCAGACCTCTGACCGAATGGCGCCCGCCCGGAGCAAGCACCACGTTCAACCACTCGCCATCCGGCCCGTGGCGATGCAGCTCCAGCCCTGGCAGATAAAGCACTTCATGGGTGTGAGTCTGCGTCTTGCCATGTGCCACGCGACGCTTGATGACTCGCTGGCCGGCGCCGTCGTACAGATACACCTCATCGTCATGTTCGCCATTGTCACGCAGCACCTGCGCGACGCGAACCAACTGGTTGCGCCCATTCCAGGTCAACGCCTGACCAGGCGCCAGGGCCTGGAGATTGCCACGTTGGTCGAAGCCGTTGCCCAGGCCCGGCGCCTTTGCGCCCTCGCGGGCAATCACGCTGTGATTGCTGTGTTCACCCACCTGCATCCGTTGGGTATAACCGCTGCCGGTGCTGGGCACATGGCGCATCTGCGTCAGGTTACTGGCCGAGTCGTAGGCATAGTGGCGGGTGTAGTTGCCCCAGAGGTTGTCGTCTGTGGCGCCGAACGTGATTCGCCCCGGCAGTGCGGATGCGCCGGTATTGCGCGCGTTTTCACGGCCGGTGGCCTTGATCAATCGCGACAGGCTGTCGTATTCGAATGTGCTTACTGCCTCCACCTGCACGTTGCTGGCCCAGCGGGTCGGCTGCGCAGCATCGCGGATGCGCAACACATTGCCGACCCGGTCGTAGCTGTAGAAGAGGTCTTGCAGTCGCTTGCCTGCCGAATCCTTATGGTGGGCGCTCAAGCGTGTCAAACGTCCATCGGTGTCCGAATACTCGGCAACGCTGACCACGCCATTACCCAAGCGTTCGCTCAACACCTGGCCCGAGGCGTTGACGCTGCGTTGATCCACCAGGGTCTTGCGCGCTCCGCTTTTGAACAGGATCTCGCTTTTCGTCAATTGGCCGTCGACACCGTATTGAGATTGCTGGCGATTGCCGCGCGCGTCGACCTGCTCCAGGCGTTGCCCCAGCGCATCGTGCTGCCAGGTGGTGGTGAAGGTCTGGGCTTGCAACTGTGCATCCCGCTCACTCACGGGCAGCGGCCAGTCGGGCGCGGTGTGCGACGTGCACAGGCGCCGGGTTTGCTCGGTGATGTTGCCTTGCACGTCGTAGCGCTCAACGAGCAACGTGCCTGCCGGGTCATCGTGACGAATCATGCGCCCACAGCGATTGCGCGCCGCCTCCGTGGACGTCATGCCCGCGTAACTCACGCGCTCGACACAGCGTTCAGCCGCCACCTCCTCCGCGCGCTCGAATACCGCGACGGGGCGCAGCAACGGGTCGTATTCGAACCGCTGGCGCGTGCCTCGACTGTCCCACTGTTGCACGACCTGGCCGCCACTGCCGAGCAAGCGCGTCTGACGGCCCGCATCCGCGCTGTCGGTGCTCAGCACTTGCCCGCTCAAGCTATAACGATGAGACAGATTGGGCAGCACGTCGGGATCGGCAGCGTGCAACTCGAACAGCCTGGGGTCCCACTGTTGCTGCAACAGGCCGCGAGCGTCGAACACCTGCCGCGTGACCTGCGCGCTGGGTGATTGCTGCGCGGTATTGCGATGGTACGCCACGCTGCGCACGGTCAACCCTCGCGGGTCGACCACCGTCAGCGTGGGCGTGTTGTGATGCAAAGAAGACATAACCTGATGACCTGGAAACCAAAGAAGCCTAGAGCCTAGTCATCAAGCCGGTGCCAGCCTGCGGGCTCCGCACGCTGCGCAGTGTGCGGCGCTTCCGAGGGTGTCGTGAGGCTTACCGGACGCGGCGCTTCATGGCACCGGCAGCCAACCGCTGAAAGCACCTTGGGCACCCAACGGGGACCAGGCAAAATCCCAGGCGGGCGACGGCAATGCCGGTCGCGGCGCGGCTATCGAAGGGTGGCCCTTCCAGTCGAACAGGGTGCAATCACGCCAGCTCAAGACAATGCCTGCCGCCGGGCTGTCATCCGTCAGCACCCAACGCGCAGCAGCGGCGGCCATGAAGGCCTCGATCGGTTCCTCATCGATCTGTGTGCAGTACGCCGAACTCAGCAACCAGCGGCATACGTTCAGATGGTACGTCCAGTCCAGCGGCGGCTGGTTGCGATAGGCCCAGGTCATGAAGGCGCGAAACAGGTTCAAGCCCTCCGGTGGGTCGAGCTTGAGCAACGCCGGGCAGATGTCGAACAAGGTATGCCAGTGAGGCAACAGGCGTGCATCCAGGTGCACGAAGCAGCGCGAATTACTCGGGTAATCAGACAGCGCCGGTTGCGCACGCAGGCGCCGCGACGCCTTGCTGACCAGGCGGCCGGCGCCGGCAGGCAATTGAGGGTTCATAGAGTGTTCTCACAATCGTGACGAGAGAATGCCTCCTGGTTACAGGAAGCCCAAGGCACACGTCAGGATGCGGGAGAAGCGCGGGGGTTGGCCGAGGGCCAGGAATAGCGCGGCGGCGCCTTATTGCGCCGCTCATGGGCGACACGCGGGGCTTGGGTGAGGCCGAGCAGCCAGGCCAGGCCGATCAGAAACACCAGGGCAACGGTAACCGCGTTGCACACCGGGCAGGCAAAGTAGTTCGAGATGTTGCTGGAGGACGGGTTCGCCAACCCTTTGTCGGAAATTGGCGACTGCCCGCCGTCCACCGAACAGAACAGCCCGCCGATGCCGTTGAGCTGCTGCCCCATCATCTGGCCATGCCCCAAACCGCAGGCGAACAGGTTCATCAGCACGCAGAAGTACAGGGCCCAGGCGATCAGTGAGCGGTCAGAGTGGCGCAATTTCATGGCGGCGACTCTACCACCGAAGCCATAAAAGAAAGAAATGCGACGCGCCCCTGTGGCAGAACGTCGCAGATTACGCGCGCCGGCCAGGGTTGCTAGACTCTGCACCCTTCTCGTTACTCCTTTTCAAAGCCTGGCGGAGCAGCTCCACGGCCCTACAGGCGTTTCACAGGATGCACAGTTGATGAGTACGTTATTCACCCGCCGCAAAGTGCTGACCGGCATGGGCCTATTGGGCCTGGGCAGCCTGCTGGGCGGCTGTGACTACAGCCCCAAGCTGAACTTCAAGTACGGCAAGGACCTCAGTGACAAGATCATGGGCCGCACCTTCAAGCTCAAGAACACCGACGGCGAAACCGTCACCCTGAGCTCGTACCGCGGCCTGATGCCGGTGGTGTTCTTCGGCTTCACCCAGTGCCCGGCCGTCTGCCCGACAGCCCTGGCCCGCGCCGCCCAGGCCAAGAAGCTGATGGGCCGCGATGGCAAGATCATGCAGGTGGTGTTCATCACCCTGGACCCCGAGCGCGACCCCCCCGAAATTCTCGACAACTACGTCAAGGCCTTCGACCCAAGCTTCGAAGCGCTCTACGGTACCCCGGAAGAAATCGCCGTGGCCGCCAAGGAGTTCGGGATCTTTTATGAAAAGATCCCCGCCGGCGACACTTATACCCTCTCCCACACCGCCACCAGTTTCGTGTTCGACACCCGTGGCAACCTGCGCCTTGGGTTGCAGGCATCCCTTACCGCTCAAGAGTGCGCAGAAGACCTGCTCACCGTCATGGAGGTCTGCTAATGACTGCCGTTCAACACCTCAAGCGTCTCACCCTCGGTCTAACCCTGCTGGGCCTCGCTGCCCACGCCAGTGCCCAGGTACAAGTCACTGACGCCTGGGTACGCGCCTCCGTAGTGGGCCAACCGTCCAGTGGCGCCTTCATGACCCTCACAGCCGACAGCGACAGCAAACTGTTGAGCGTGGCATCGCCAGTGGCCAAGGACGTGCAGATTCATGAGATGAGCATGAAGGACGACGTCATGCGCATGGGCCCGGTGGGCTCGGTGGCCCTGCCTGCCGGCAAAGCCGTCAAGCTCGACCCCAACGGCTACCACGTCATGTTGATGGGCCTGACCGGCCAGATCAAGGAAGGCGACCAGGTACCACTGACCCTTACGGTAGAAGATGCCAAGGGTGAAAAGCAGGCCGTCGAAGTGAAGGCGACGGCGCGTGGGCTGGATGGCATGGACCACAGCAAGATGGACCATAGCAAGATGCATTGATTGCGCAAACAAGCCTGCAGCGCTTGCTCTGCTCCCCGGTAACGTTGGTTGAGGGTTGTCCCTCAACCATACATAGAATCTCCCACAGTTTGATTGCCGGGAGTGATCAGATAGGCTGTCAGGCCGCCCGCCCCAGGAATCATCGGTAATGCTGTTCGTCGTCATGCTCGGGGGCAAGCACCCGCGGGCCAGGATCGAAGTACACGATGTGGTGTTCGCCGTGGCGGACACCCTGCAAGCCACCTACCCGCAATTACGCGACGCCTGGTTCGGCAGCCCCAAAGGCGTACACATCGATTCATGGATGGCCGTCGATGGCGTCGACGGCTGGAAGGTTGAACTGAGCCACCTGGCGCCCCACGGCGATGCACTCCGCCTGTACTTCATCAACCTGGGCGGTTACGAAGCCAATAGCTTTGGCGAGTCCCATCACTACCTGCTGGTGGTCGCCCGTAACAAACAGGAGGCCATGGGCAAAGGCAAGCAGCAGATGCTCAGCCACTGGTCCCAGGCCCACACCGACGCGGTGCTGGATATCGACGACTGCCTGCCCATCGACCTGGTGGACGGCCGCTATATCCACCTGGTGCAAGCGGGGCACCGCCCGATCGTGCAGCGCAACGACTACCTTGTGCTGCCTTGAATCCTCACGGCGAAAACAGTGCCGGCTGAAACCCAGTGGAACTTTGCCGAGAAATAACCGCCTGAATCCGGTACGCTCACCGTTTTTTACTCTAGGAGTTACTCACCATGGCCAAAGCCACCGCCCGTCACATCCTCGTTGCCTCTGAAGACAAGTGCAACGAACTCAAGGCCCAAATCGAAGGCGGCGCTGATTTCGCAGAAATCGCTAAAGCCAACTCCAGCTGCCCATCCAGCAGCCAGGGCGGTGACCTTGGTTCGTTCGGCCCAGGCCAGATGGTCAAGGAATTCGACACCGTGGTATTCAGTGCCCCGGTCAACACCGTGCAAGGCCCGGTGAAGACTCAGTTCGGCTACCACCTGCTGGAAGTCACCAGCCGCCAGGATTGATTCAATCCGCGCTGATGCTATAAACAACGGCCCGCCCTTTGGTGGGCCGTTGTGCATCTGATGACTGGCGATGCCCAGGCCGTTAGCGTACAAATCCTTATGACTCTTACCCGGCGCTCAAGGCTGATAATGCGATTGGCTTTTTCATCTCTGCTCTGTTCCACCCTGGCCTTGCTAATGGCCAGCACTGCGGTGATCGCAGCCCCGCAAACCTACCTGACGGTGTACGGCGAGCCCGCCAAATACGCCGAAGGTTTCAGCCATTTCGACTATGCCAACCCCAACGCTCCCAAGGGCGGCAGCCTGCGGCGTTCCGCGCTGGAGGTGGGGCGGTTTGACCATGTGCTGCCGTATATCGACAAAGGCATCGGCGTATCCCAGGTCGACGGCTGGGTGTATGCGCCCTTGGCGTTGCGCTCGCTGGATGAGCCTTACACCGTCTACGGCCTGGTGGCGCAAAAGATGGAGCGCGCCGACGATGGCCTGTCACTGCGCTTCTACCTGAACCCCAAGGCGCGCTTTGCCGATGGCAAGCCCATCACCGCGCAAGACGTGCGCTACAGCTTTGACGTGTTGATGACCCAAGGCAGCCTGCGCTATCGCACGTTATTTGCAGACGTCAAACACGTCGAAATCGAAGGCGAACGACAGGTGCGCTTTGATTTTTCCAGCAACGAAAACCGCACCCTCCCTCTGGATCTCGCCACTTTGCCGGTGTTCCCCGAGCACTGGTGGAAGACCCGCGACTTTGCCAACGGCGGCGGCTACGAAGCGCCACTGGGCAGCGGCCCTTACAAGGTCAGCAAGATCGACTCCGGCAGTACCATCACCTTCACCCGCGACCCCGACTGGTGGGGCAAGGACTTGCCGGTCAGCCGCGGCTTGTACAACTTCGATCACCTGAGCCTGGAGTACTTCGGCGACACCGAAGTAGCGCGCCAAGTGCTACGCGGCGGCGCCTATGATTTCAACCGTGAATTCTCCGCCACCGGTTACTCCATCGGCTACAACGGCCCGGCCCTGGACGATGGCCGTCTGCAGCGCGCGCACCTGGCCAAGGAGATGCCGCAGCCGGCCCAGGGCTATGTGTTCAATGTGCAAAAACCGATGTTCAAGGATCGCCGCGTGCGCCAGGCCCTGGCGATGCTGTGGGACTTTGAATGGGCCAACCGCCAGATGATGCGCAACCTGTACATCCGCCAGCAGAGCTATTTCTCCAATAGCCCGCTGGCCGCCAGCCAGTTACCGAACCCGGAAGAACTGGCGATCCTCGAACCCCTGCGCGGTCAGGTTCCCGACGAGGTGTTTACCCAGGTGTTCAAGGCCCCGGTCACCGATGGCAGTGGCATGATCCGCGACAAACAGCTGCAAGCCTTGGCCCTGCTGGAAGACGCCGGCTGGAAACCTGTGGGCGACAAACTCGTCAATGCCCAGGGCGAGCCACTGGAATTCACCTTCCTCAACGTCCAGAACGGCCTTGAGCGCCTGTTGCTGCCCTACAAACGCAACCTGGCGCAGATCGGCATCACCCTGAATATCCGCCGCATCGACTCCTCGCAATACGTCAACCGACTGATGGCCCGCGACTACGACATGATCGTCACGGGTTTCCCGGTCACCACCTCGCCCGGCATGGAGCTGTACAACTATTTCGGCTCTGCCGCCGCGTTCGATTCGGGCGCCAACAACTACATCGTGCTCAAGGACCCGGCCGTCGATACCCTGATCCATGGCCTGGTCAAGGCTGACACCCAGGCGAAGATGCTCACCTATGCCCACGCCCTGGACCGCGTGCTGCAATGGAATTACCTGTGGATCCCCAACTATTACCCACCGGGCACCTCCGCCGCATGGTGGAACCGTTTCGGGCGCCCGGCCATCGAGGCGAAGAACGACGAAGCCCTGGAAACCTGGTGGGAAGTCAGCCCCACCCCGCTGACGAACGAACAAATGCAGGCTGAGTTGAAAAAACGCGGAGAGGCCCACTGATGTTTGCCTATATCGTACGGCGCCTGCTGCTGATCATCCCGACGCTGGTGATCATCCTGCTGGTGAACTTCGTGATCGTGCAGGCCGCGCCCGGCGGGCCGGTGGAGCAAGCCATCGCCCACTTGCAAGGCATTGGTGGCGGAGGTGTGGCGGGCGCATCCGGCGAAGGCATCAGCGGCTCGCGAGCCAGCCGCGGCCTGGACCCGAAGCTGATCAAGGACATCGAAAAACAATACGGCTTCGACAAATCCGCGCCGGAACGCCTGTGGTTGATGCTCAAGAACTATGCCCAATTGGACTTCGGCAACAGTTTCTTCAGAGGCGCAACGGTAACTGACCTGATCCTGGAAAAGATGCCCGTCACGATTTCCCTCGGCCTGTGGGCCACGCTGATCACCTACCTGGTGTCGATCCCGCTGGGCATACGCAAGGCCGTGCGCCATGGCAGCAGCTTTGATATGTGGAGCAGCACGGCCATCGTCATCGGTTACGCGATGCCGGCGTTCCTGTTTGCGATGTTCCTGATCGTGGTGTTCGCCGGCGGTACCTCGCTGAACTGGTTCCCGGTACGCGGGCTGGTCTCGGAAAACTTCGCCGAACTGAGCACCGTGGGCAAAATCGCCGACTATTTCTGGCACCTGGTACTGCCAGTAACGGCGCTGGTGATCGGCGGCTTTGCCACCTTGACCATCCTGACCAAGAACTCGTTCCTCAATGAAATTACCCGCCAATATGTGGTCACCGCCCGCGCCAAGGGTTTGAGCGAACGCCGGGTGCTGTACGGTCACGTGTTCCGCAATGCGATGTTGCTGGTGATCTCGGGGATTCCCCAGGCGTTTATCAGTGTGTTTTTTGCCGGCTCGCTGCTGATCGAGGTCATCTTCTCCCTCGATGGCCTGGGCCGCATGAGCTACGAGGCGGCCGTGTCCCGCGACTACCCGGTGGTGTTCGGCTCGCTGTTTATCTTCACCCTGTTCGGCCTTCTGATAAAACTCATCGGTGACCTGTGCTACACCCTGGTGGACCCGCGTATCGACTTCGCCGCGAGGAACGCCTGATGCTCAACCTGTCTCCCGTGGCTCGCCGGCGTTTCGAACGCTTCAAGAAAAACCGCCGTGGCTGGTGGTCGCTGTGGCTGTTTATCGGCCTGTTTATCCTGACCCTGGGCGGCGAGTTGATCGCCAATGACAAGCCGCTGGTGCTCAGTTTCAAGAACGAGCTGTATTTTCCGGTGTTCAAGCGCTACACCGAGCAGCAGTGGGGTGGGCAGTTGCCGTTCCGGGCGGACTACCGCAGTGATTACGTGAAAAAGCTGATCAAGAGGGAGGGCGGCTGGATGCTGTTCCCGCCGATTCCGTTCAGCGATGACACGCCCAACTACGAACTCTCCCGCCCTGCCCCGAGCCCGCCGTCGGCGGTGAACTGGCTGGGCACCGATGACCAGTCCCGCGATGTGTTGGCCCGGGTGATCTTTGGTGCACGGGTGTCGATCCTGTTTGCCCTGGCCCTGACCGCCATCAGCGCCGTCATTGGCATTGCCGCCGGGGCGTTGCAGGGGTACTACGGTGGCTGGGTGGACTTGCTCGGCCAGCGCATCCTCGAGGTGTGGTCTGGCCTGCCGGTGCTGTACCTGCTGATCATCCTGTCGGGGTTTGTGGAGCCGAACTTCTGGTGGTTGCTGGGGATCATGGCGCTGTTTTCCTGGCTGGCCCTGGTGGACGTGGTGCGCGCCGAGTTCCTGCGCGGGCGCAACCTGGAATACGTCAAGGCCGCACGCGCCCTGGGCCTGGGCGATGGCAAGATCATTCGTCGGCACATCCTGCCCAACGCCATGACCGCGACCCTCAGCTATTTGCCGTTCATTTTGACCGGGGCGATATCCACCTTGAGCGCCCTGGATTTCCTTGGCTTCGGCATGCCCGCCGGCAGCGCGTCCCTGGGCGAGCTGATCGGCCAGGGCAAGCAGAACCTGCAAGCGCCGTGGCTGGGCTTGACGGCGTTTTTCACCCTGGCGCTGATTCTGTCGTTGCTGGTGTTTATCGGCGAGGCACTGCGTGATGCCTTCGACCCCCGCTCATGAGTGACTGCGTATGAACCTGATCGAAATCCGCGACCTGTGCGTCGCCTTCAACGGCCAGACCGTCGTGCGCAACCTGAGCCTGGACGTGCGCCCTGGCGAGTGCCTGGCGCTGGTGGGCGAGTCGGGCTCGGGCAAGTCGGTGACGGCCCATTCGATCCTGCAACTGCTGCCGCAAGCCGGCACCGAAACCCTGGGCTCCATCAAGTATCGCGGCCAGGAACTGATCGGCGCCTCACCGAGTACCTTGCAAAAATTGCGCGGCAACCGCATTGCCATGATCTTCCAGGAGCCGATGACCTCCCTCAACCCGCTGCACAGCATCGAAAAGCAGATCGGCGAAACCCTGCTGCTGCACAAGGGCCTGGGCGGCAAGGCGGCGCAGGCGCGCATCCTCGAATTGCTGGAACTGGTGGGCATCCAGAAACCCCAGGAACGGCTCAAGGCCTACCCCCATCAATTGTCCGGCGGCCAACGCCAGCGAGTGATGATCGCCATGGCCCTGGCCTGCGAGCCCGAACTGCTGATTGCCGACGAGCCCACCACGGCGCTGGACGTGACGGTGCAGCGCAAGATCCTGCTGCTGCTCAAGTCCTTGCAACAACGCCTGGGCATGTCGCTGCTGCTGATCAGCCATGACCTCAACCTGGTGCGCAGTATCGCCCAGCGGGTCTGCGTGATGCGTGCCGGGGAAATCGTCGAGCAGGCTGACTGCCAGGCCTTGTTCACCGCACCGCAGCATCCCTACAGCCGCCTGCTGCTGGACGCCGAGCCCTCGGGCGATGTGCTGTGCAGCGAGCCCCGTGAGACGGTACTGGAAGTGGATGACCTGAGCGTGCAATTCCCCCTCGGTGGCGGGCTGTTCCGGGCCAAGACCTACCTGCGCGCGGTGGACGGCATCAGCCTCAGCGTGCAGCGCGGCAAAACCCTGGGGATTGTCGGCGAGTCCGGTTCCGGCAAGTCCACCCTGGGCCAGGCTATCCTGCGCTTGCTCGACTCCAGCGGCGGCATTCGCTTCCAGGGTGAGGCCCTGGACCCGCTCAACCATCAGCAGATGCGCCCATGGCGCAAGCAGATGCAGGTGGTGTTCCAGGACCCCTATGGCAGCCTCAGCCCGCGCATGTCGGTGCAGCAGATCATCAGCGAGGGCCTGGAAGTACACGCGCCGTGCAGCCTGGCCGAGCGTGACGCGCAAGTCATACAGGTGCTCAAGGACGTGGGCCTCGACCCTGCCAGCCGACATCGCTACCCCCATGAGTTTTCCGGTGGCCAGCGCCAACGCATCGCCATTGCCCGCGCCCTGGTACTCAAGCCAGCGCTGATGCTGCTCGACGAACCGACCTCGGCCCTCGACCGTACAGTGCAGAAACAAGTGGTGGCGCTGCTGCGCGAACTGCAGGACAAATACGGCCTGACCTACCTGTTTATCAGCCATGACCTGGCGGTAGTGCGGGCCATGGCCCATGACATGATCGTGGTCAAGGATGGCAAGGTGGTAGAGCGTGGCGCGAGCCATGATGTGTTCGAATCGCCCCAACACCCGTACACCAAAGAACTGCTGGCAGCAGCGCACATCCCTTTGTGAGATGAGATTGTTCCCACGCTCTGCGTGGGAACACAACCCGAGACGCTCCGCGTCGTGTCTTGGCCCTACGCCAAGTGACGCAGAGCGTCACGGTAGACATTCCCACGCAGAGCGTGGGAACGATCATTAACAGGATTCTGTACCCATGAGTACCAGCCTCAAGGACTACCAACAGGTTCGCGGCCTGGCCATCCAGTCGCTGTTCGAGATCATCGAGCAGTCCAGCGAGGGCACAGTCATCGTCGACCGCGATGCGAACATCGTGTGGATGAACGAGCGTTACGCCAAGCGTTTTGGCCTCAAGAGCGCCGACCAAGCCATCGGCCAGCCTTGCGAGCAGGTGATTTCCAACAGCCTGCTGCGCCAGGTGGTGCGCAATGACCGGCCGATCCTGCTGGACATCCAGGACACCCCCAAGGGCCCGCTGGTGGTGATGCGCCTGCCGATCCACGACGAGGCAGGGGCGGTGATCGGCGCGATTGGGTTTGCGCTGTTCGATGAACTGCGCAACCTGTCGCCGCTGATCGAGCGCTACCTGAGCATGCAGCAGGAGCTGGCCTCCACGCGCTCGCTGCTGCGTTCGCGGCAAAGCAAATACAATTTTGCGCACTTTATCGGCACCAGCGCCGCCAGCCTTGAGGTCAAGCGCCGAGCGCGGCGCAGTGCGAGTGCCGAGTCGCCGGTATTGCTGCTCGGGGAAACCGGCACCGGCAAGGAGCTGCTGGCCCAGGCCATTCACGGCGCATCGCCACGGGCGCACAAAGCCTTTGTGAGCGTCAACAGCGCGGCGATCCCCCATGATCTGCTTGAAGCCGAATTCTTCGGCACCGCACCCGGCGCCTTTACCGGTGCCGACCGCAAGGGTCGCCCCGGCAAGTTCCAGATTGCCCAGGGCGGCACGTTGTTTCTCGATGAAATCGGCGACATGCCGCTGCCACTGCAAAGCAAATTGCTGCGGGTGTTGCAGGAAAAGGAATTCGAACCGGTGGGCTCCAACGAGATGCTGCACAGCGATGTGCGGGTGATTGCCGCGACGTCCATGGACTTGGAAGCGGCGATCAAGCGTGGCGAGTTTCGCGCCGATCTGTATTACCGCCTCAACGTGCTGCCGATCCAGGTGCCGCCGCTGCGTGAACGGCTGGAGGATATTCCGGCGCTGAGCGAGGCGATCCTTGAGGAGTTGCGCAGCCAGCACGAACTGGACCGCGATGCCCTGGCGCTGTTGGCCCAACATGCCTGGCCGGGCAATATCCGCGAGCTGCGCAATGTGCTGGAGCGGGCGGCGTTGCTGAGTGATGACTTGGTGTTGAATGCCGAGGAGATACGCACAGCGATTGGCACTTTTACGCCGGTTGAACGCCGTGCGCTGGTGTCGATGGAGGAAGAGACATTCAGTGCGGCACGGGAACGGTTTGATCGGCAGGTGATCGCAGCCGCGCTCACGGCGTGTGAAGGGAATGTGGTAGAGGCAGCCAAGCGGTTGGGGCTTGGGCGGTCAACGTTGTATAAAAAAATGCTGGCTCTTGGAATAACTTAGTCTCATTAAAGAGACTACATTCCCATTATGGAGACAATCCTGTGTGGGAGCTGGCTTGCCTGCGATCGCGTTGGTTCAGCTAGAGAATATGGCACTGTTACACCGCTATCGCAGGCAAGCCAGCTCCCACAAGGGATCTCCACTCGTCTCTCGATTGAGACTGCCTTCTGGAAAACCGTCTTTAAAAAGTAAATAAATTCATATATATCAACAACTTAAAAATCTGGCACACATCTCGCTATAGCTTCCTCCCACAGCCTCACCCACAACAATAACAATCCGATGGAGACACACCATGAGTGTGATCATTGCCCTGGCCGCGCTCGCGCTGCTGATGCTGGCCGCCTACCGTGGCTATAGCGTTATCCTGTTCGCCCCCATCGCCGCCCTTGGCGCGGTGCTGCTCACCGACCCGTCCGCCGTCGCACCTGCCTTTACCGGGGTGTTCATGGAAAAGATGGTCGGTTTTATCAAGCTGTATTTCCCGGTATTCCTGCTCGGTGCGGTGTTCGGCAAGCTCATTGAGCTGTCGGGGTTTTCGCGCTCGATCGTGGCCGCTGCGATCCGCTTGCTCGGCACGCGCCAGGCGATGCTGGTGATTGTGCTGGTCTGCGCCCTGCTCACCTACGGTGGCGTGTCGCTGTTCGTGGTGGTGTTTGCGGTGTACCCGTTTGCCGCCGAGATGTTCCGCCAGAGCAATATCCCCAAGCGCCTGATCCCGGCGACCATCGCCCTCGGTGCGTTCTCGTTCACCATGGACGCCCTGCCCGGCACGCCGCAGATCCAGAACATCATCCCCAGCACCTTCTTCAACACCACCGCCTGGGCGGCGCCGTGGCTGGGGCTGATCGGCACGATCTTCGTGTTTTGCGCCGGTATGCTCTACCTCGCGCGCCAGCGCAACAAAGCCCAGCGCGCCGGTGAAGGTTATGGCACCGAGCTGCGCAATGAGCCGGAAACCGCCGACAACCTTGCCTTGCCCAACCCATGGGTCGCGCTGTCGCCGCTGATCCTGGTGGGGGTGATGAACCTATTGTTCACCCACTGGATCCCGCAGTGGTACGGCAAGACCCACAGCCTCAGCCTGCCGGGCATGAGCGCGCCGGTGACCACCGAAATCGCCAAGCTCACCGCGATCTGGGCGGTGCAGGCGGCATTACTGGTGGGGATTATCGTGGTGCTGGTGTTCGGCTTCTCGGCGATCAAGAGCAAGCTGGCCGAAGGCAGTAAAAGCGCGGTAAGCGGTGCGCTGCTGGCGGCAATGAACACCGCCTCGGAATACGGCTTTGGCGCAGTAATCGCCTCGCTGCCAGGTTTTCTGGTACTGGCGGACTGGCTCAAGGGCATCCCCAACCCACTGGTCAACGAAGCGATCACCGTGACCTTGCTGGCCGGTATCACTGGCTCCGCTTCCGGCGGCATGAGCATCGCCCTGGCGGCGATGTCCGAGAGCTTCATTGCAGCCGCCCACGCGGCCAATATCCCCCTTGAGGTGCTGCACCGAGTCGCGGCCATGGCCAGCGGCGGCATGGACACCCTGCCCCACAACGGCGCGGTGATCACCCTGCTGGCGGTCACCGGGTTGACCCACCGCGAAGCCTACAAGGACATTTTTGGCATCACGATCATCAAGACCCTTGCGGTGTTCGTGGTGATCGGCACTTTCTACGCCACCGGCATTGTGTGAGGTTTTCATGACAACTTTGAATGGCAAGACCGCCCTGGTCACCGGCTCCACCAGCGGTATCGGCTTGGGGATTGCCCTGAGCCTGGCCAAGGCCGGCGCCAACCTGATTCTCAACGGCTTTGGCGACGCCAGCGCGGTGGTCGCCCAGGTGCAGGCGTTTGGCGGCAAGGTCGGGCATCACCCGGCCGACGTCAGCGACCCCGCGCAAATCGTCGACATGCTCGCCTATGCCGAGCGCGAGTTCGGTGGCGCGGACATCCTGGTCAACAATGCCGGTATCCAGCATGTGGCAGCGGTAGAAGACTTCCCTGTGGAGCGCTGGGATTCGATCATCGCCATCAACCTGTCCTCGGTGTTCCACAGCACACGCCTGAGCTTGCCGGGCATGAAGGCCAAGGGCTGGGGGCGTATCGTCAATATCGCCTCGGTGCATGGGCAAGTCGGCTCAGTGGGCAAGGCGGCGTATGTGGCGGCCAAACATGGGGTGATCGGCCTCACCAAGGTGGTGGGCCTGGAAACCGCCACCAGCAATGTCACCTGCAACGCCATCTGCCCGGGCTGGGTGCTGACGCCGCTGGTGCAGAAGCAGATTGATGATCGCGTGGCCACTGGAATAGACCCCCAGCAGGCGCAGCAGGATCTGTTGGCAGAGAAACAGCCGTCGCTGGAGTTTGTGACGCCGTCGCAGCTCGGGGAGCTGGTGCTGTTCTTGTGCAGTGAAGCCGGTGCCCAGGTGCGCGGCGCGGCCTGGAACATCGACGGTGGCTGGCTGGCCCAGTAAACCCGTGATGATCGTTCCCACGCTTTGCGTGGGCGCGCAGACCGGGGCGCTCCGCGCCCCAAAAGCGGACGCAGAGCGTCCAGTCAGGCATTCCCACGCGAAGCGTGGGAACGAGAAGAGGCAGCTTATGTCCGACATCCTCTGGCAACCCTCCCCGGAACGCATCGCCAATACGCGCATGGATCAGTTCCGCCGCTTCATCAACCAACGGCACGGCGTGCAGCTCGACGACTACCCCGCCCTGCACCAATGGAGCATCGACCAGCGCCCGGATTTCTGGCAGGCGATTGTCGCGTTCTTCGACGTGCAGTTTCGCAGCCCATCCAGCGTCACGCTGATCGAAGACATCGAGATGCCCAGCGCCCAATGGTTTCCCGGCGCCACCCTGAACTTCGCCGAACACCTGTTGCGCCGCCGTGACGATCATCCTGCGGTGGTGGCTGTCAGCGAAGACGGCCAACGTGAACAGTTGAGCTATGCACAACTGGCGGAACAGGTTGCCGGCCTGCAAAAAAGCCTGCGGGCGGCCGGGGTCGGCATAGGTGACCGGGTGGCCGCGTGTATGCCCAACACCTGGCAAACCCTGGTGGGCATGCTCGCCACCACCAGCCTCGGTGCGATCTGGTCGTGCTCCTCGCCAGACTTCGGCACGCAGGGCGTCATCGACCGTTTCGGCCAGATCGAGCCCAAGGTGCTGATCACCTGCGCAGGTTACCGCTATGCCGGCAAGCGCATCGACCAGAGCGCCAAGCTCAATGAGATCCTTGAACGCCTGCCCTCCCTGCAACAGCTGATCATCGTGCCTTACGCCAAGCCCGAAGCGCAGGCTGGGGACTACACCACCCACGCCCACGTCGCGCTGTGGGACGACTTCTATCAAGCCGGCGGCGAACCCGAATTTGTCGCGGTGCCGTTCGACCACCCGCTGTATATCCTTTATTCCAGCGGCACCACCGGCATCCCCAAATGCATCATCCACGGCACTGGCGGCGTATTGCTGACTCACCTCAAGGAACACGGCCTGCATGCCGACCTGAACCGCGAGGACTGCCTGTTCTATTACACCACCTGCGGCTGGATGATGTGGAACTGGCTGGTGTCGGTGCTGGCGATCGGCGCCACCGCGGTGCTGTACGACGGCTCGCCGTTCCACCCCGGCCCCGAACGTTTGATCGACCTGATCGATGCGGAAAAAATCAGCGTGTTCGGCACCAGCCCCAAATTCCTCGCCACCCTGGAAAAGTCCGGGTTGCAGCCGCGCCTGAGCCACGATCTGGGCAGCCTCAAGGGCTTGATTTCGACCGGCTCGCCGCTGTCGCCCCAGAGTTACGACTACGTGTACCGCGAGATCAAAGCCGAGCTGTGCCTGTCCTCGATGTCCGGTGGCACCGACATTGTCTCCTGCTTTGTGATCGGCAACCCGGTGCTGCCGGTGCGGCGCGGTGAAATGCAGTGCAAGAGCCTGGCCATGGCCATCGAAGTGTGGGACGACCAGGGCCGGCCCCTGATCGGAGAGAAAGGCGAACTGGTGTGCACTCGGCATTTCCCTGCCATGCCCATCGGGCTGTGGAACGACCCGCAGCAGCAGAAACTGCGCGCTTCGTATTTCAGTCAGTTCACCGGTGTATGGGCCCAGGGTGACTATGCCGAGCAACGCGCCAACGGCAGCCTGTTGATCCACGGGCGTTCCGATGCGGTGCTCAACCCCGGCGGCGTGCGCATTGGCACCGCCGAGATTTATCGCCAGGTGGAAAAGGTCCCGCAGGTGCTGGAAAGCCTCGCCATCGGCCAACATTGGCAGGACGACGTGCGCGTGGTGCTGTTTGTGCGCCTGGATGATGGAATTGAACTGGACGAGGCGCTGCAACAGCAGATCCGCCAGGTGATTCGCGCCAACACCACACCGCGCCATGTGCCGACCAAGATCCTCGCTGTCACGGATATCCCCCGCACCATCAGTGGCAAAATCGTCGAATTGGCGGTGCGCAACGTGGTGCATGGAGAGCCGGTGAAAAACACCGATGCCCTGGCCAACCCCCAGGCACTGGAGCAATTTCGCGACAGAGCTGAGCTGGCTTATTAGATGAAAGGTTTCAGCGCTGACGCAGCGTTTTGAAGAAAAACCCTCAAGGCATGCTATTTTTCCGGGGTAGCCACCCGTTGCCGCTCCTTGGGATAATGGGTGTTGTCATTTTTCAAAGCGTCATGCTCAGGGCTTTTTATGAATGGAACATCCACCGGTAGCGAAGCCGCTGCGTTGATCAAGCGGCTGGACTGGGCGCAAAGCCCACTCGGTGAGGCCAGTGAGTGGCCGCAAAGCCTGCGCACTGCCGTTGATATCGTCGTGCATTCGCCCATGCCGATGGTACTGCTGTGGGGCCCGCACCTCACGCAACTCTATAACGATGGCTTTGCACACCTGATTGGCAGCAAGCACCCCGGCGCCCTGGGCCAGCCGGCGCACCACACCTGGCCAGAGCTTGAAAGCTTCGCCGCGCCGGTGTACGACGCCGTGCTCGGCGGCCAGGTGCGCACCTTCAGCGAGCAACGCTTTGTGCTGCATCGCCAGGGCTGCGATACCGAAATCTGGCTGGATCTGACCTACAGCCCGGTGCGCGATGAAAGCTGCCGGGTAGCCGGCATTCTGGTCACGGCCATTGAAACCAATGAGCGACGCAGCAAAACCCTCGAACTGCAACAGCGCTCCGAAGCAAGCCTCAAGGCCCAGCACAACACCGAGCAACGCCTGCAACTCGCGTTGGCGGCCACCGACGCGGTGGGTACCTGGGACTGGGATATCGGTGAAGACCGCTTCATCGCCGACGCCCATTTCGCCTACCTGCATGGCGTCGACCCCAACGATTCAAGCCTGCTGCCCATCAGCGCCTACCTGCACGGCGTGCATCCCGAAGACCGGGGCACGGTGACGCGTAGCATCAAGCATTGCATCACCCATGGCACCGAGTACGCCGAGGAATACCGCCTGCAACAGGCCGATGGCCAGGTGCGCTGGGTGTTCGCCCGTGGCCGCTGCTACAAGGATCAACAGGGCCGGCCGGCGCGGTTCCTCGGCGCCGCGCTGGACCTCACCGAGCGCAAAAACACCGAGCAGGCCTTGCGCCAGAGCCAGACCGAGCTGCAACTGATCATCAACGCCATGCCGGTATTGATCGGCTACGTTGACCACGAACAGCGCTTTCGCCTCAACAACAGCGCTTACCTCGAGTGGTATGGCAAGACGCCCCAGGAGCTGTACGGCAAGACCATCCGCGAAGTGCTCGGCGACGAGGTGTATGCCGGGCGCGCAGACAAGATCGCCGCCGCGCTCAAGGGCAAGGCGTGCAGCTTCATGACGGTGACGCCTCATCGCGACGGCCGCCCCCGCCATGCGCTGATGAAGTACCTGCCGCGGTTTAGCAGTGACGGCTCGGTGAATGGTTTCTACATCTTTGTGATCGACGAGACCGAACGCAAGCTCACCGAAGAGGCCCTGCGCCACCTCAACGAGAACCTTGAAGAACGCGTGGCCCAGCGCACCCAGGCGCTGGCCGAGGCCAACCAGCGCCTGCAGAACGAGATGTTCGAGCGCGAACGTGCAGAAGATGCCCTGCGCCATGCGCAGAAGATGGAAGCGGTCGGTCAGCTCACCGGCGGTATCGCCCATGACTTCAACAATATGCTCACCGGCATCATCGGCAGCCTGGACCTGATGCAGCGCTATATCGCCGCCGGGCGCAGCGACGATATCGGCCGTTTTGCCGATGCTGCCGTGTCCTCCGCGCACCGTGCCGCCGCCCTTACCCACCGGCTGCTGGCGTTCTCGCGGCGCCAGTCACTGGACCGTCGCCCCACCGACCCCAACCAACTGGTGGCGTCCCTGGAAGACCTGTTCCGGCGCACCAAGGGCGCGCATATCACGCTCAAGGTGCAACTGGGCAAGGACATCTGGCCGGTCAACACCGACGCCAGCCAACTGGAAAATGCCCTGCTCAATCTGGTGATCAACGCCCGCGACGCCATGCCCGACGGCGGTGAGCTGCTGATCGAAACCGCCAACAGTTATCTGGACGGCACCGACATCACCACCCTGGAACCGGTCAAGGCCGGTGACTATGTGATGCTTGGCGTGAGCGACAACGGCAGCGGCATGGCGCCGAAAATCCTCGCCAAGGCGTTCGACCCGTTCTTTACCACCAAGCCCATCGGCCAAGGCACTGGCCTTGGGTTGTCGATGATCTACGGCTTTGCCCAGCAATCCGGCGGCCATGTGACCATCCAGAGCGAACCGGGCCAGGGCACCTGCGTGCGCCTGTACCTGCCGCGTTTGTATGGCACGGCGCTGGAAAGCAGCCTGCCCGCCAGCCTGACCGAAGCGCCCGTGGCCCTGGCCGGTGAAGCGGTGGTGGTGGTCGAGGACGACCCGGCGGTGCGCATGTTGGTGGTCAATGTGCTCGACGAACTGGGCTACACCGCGCACCAGGCGGCGGATGCCCGTGCGGCGCTGCCGCTGCTGGAGTCGGATTTGCGTGTGGACTTACTGGTGACCGACGTTGGCCTGCCCGGCATGAACGGCCGGCAACTGGCGGAAATCGCCCGCCAGCATCGCCCAGGCCTGCGCGTGCTGTTCATGACCGGTTATGCCGAGAAAGCCGCCGAGCGCCAGGGGTTCCTGGAGGATGGTATGGACATGGTCGCCAAGCCTTTTTCCATTGACCTGTTGGCCAACAAAATCCGTAGCATGATCGGCGTCGAGGCCTGAGTTCAGGCATAATCGCGCGCCGTCGCACAGCTGGTAGAGCCCCATGAAAGCCCAAGCCCGTCATATCCTGGTGAAAACCAGCGAAGAAGCCGAACAACTCAAGCAGCGCATTGCCAAGGGCGAAGCCTTTGATGTGCTGGCCAAGAAGTACTCCACCTGCCCGTCGGGCAAACGCGGTGGTGACCTGGGCGAAGTGCGGCCCGGGCAGATGGTGGGGGCGATTGATGCGGTGATCTTCAAGAAACCGGTGAAGGTGGTGCACGGGCCGATCAAGAGCAAGTTTGGGTATCACCTGGTGCAGGTGTTTTACCGGGATTGATACGGCTGCCTCCGATCGTTCCCACGCTCTGCGTGGGAATGCCTCACTGGACGCTCTGCGTCCGCTTCTGGGACGCAGAGCGTCCCGGGCTGCGCTCCCACGCAGAGCGTGGGAACGATCAGTGATCATCTCGGTATCAGCGCCCCGGGCACCTGAATCACCCGGCTTGCCAACCGATGCCCCGCCAGTGCGGCGTCTTGGGGCGAGCCACCCTTGAGCCGACAGGCCAAATACGCCGCACTGAACGAATCCCCCGCCGCCGTGGTGTCCACCACCTTCTCCACTTTCAACGACGGCACCGCAAAGCGCTCGCCCGCGCAACGAATCAGGCACGCATCCGCTCCCCGCTTGAGCACCACTTCTGCAATCGACGGGTACGCCGCGAACACCTGATCGCTATCCTCATAACCAAACAACGCGCGTTCGTCATCCTCGGTGAGCAAGGCAATGTCCACCTCGGCCAGCACCCTGCGATACGCTTCACGAGCCGTTTGCACATCGGCCCACAACCGGGGCCGGTAATTGTTATCGAACACCACCCTGGCGCCGCGCCGGCGGGCTTCGATCAGCGCCTGCAGTAAGCGCTCACGCCCGATGTCTCCCAGCACCGCCAGGGTAATGCCACTGAAATACACCACGTCATAGCCCGGCAATGCCGCCAGGACCGGCTCGGCGGCAGGCGTGGTGAAGCAGTCGCGCACGGCCGCTTCGTTGCGCCAGTAGAGGAATTTACGTTCGCCCTGGGCATCAGTCTGGATGCAATACAAGCCCGGCAGGCGCCCAGGCAGACGCTGGACCCTGCCCAGGCCAAGGCCTTCGGCGTGCCAATGCTCACACATGGCATCGCTGAAGCTGTCATCGCCCAGGGCGGTGACGTAGTCAACGCTGCCGGCATCGCCCAGCTCGCGACGCAGGTACACCGCAGTGTTCAGGGTGTCGCCGCCGAAGCTCTGGTGCAGGCTGCCGTCGGCGCGGTGTTGCAGTTCGATCATGCATTCGCCGATGAGGGCGATGCGGGGGTGGGTGTTCATGGCAAAGTTCTCAGGTGTGCTGGAGGGCCCCATCGCGGGCAAGCCCGACTCCCACATTCGACTGCATTCCTTCAGTTAAAACGCGGTCACTGTGGGAGCTGGCTTGTCGGGTCGCCGCATCGCTGCGATAGCCTCGACGCGGTCTAGAAGCAGGTACGCAGAGACTCGACCACCTGCAACTGCTCATCCACCAGGCACCCCACCTGCCATTTATCAAAGGTCAGGCAAGGGTGGGACGTACCAAAGGAAATGATGTCGCCAATACGCAATTCAACCCCGGGCGCCACGGTCATGAACGCATGCTGGTCCATTACCGCCGTGACCTTGCACCCGCTCACATCATCACCTTGCGCCGGCACGATCCCGGCCTTGTAGCGTTTGAGTGGCACCGGCAAACCGGCGTCGTAGGCCACGTCGCGCTTGCCCAGGGCAACCACCGCAAAACCAGGCTCCGGCAACGACTGCACATGCGCCCAGACTTCCATTGCCGGGCGCAGGCCCTCGTTGAGGTCGCTGCGGCGTTCGAGTACGCAGCACTGCGCCTCTTTATAGATGCCATGGTCGTGGGCCACGTAACTGCCAGGGCGCAACACGCTGAGGAAACGGCCGGCGGCGTTCTGCGTTTCGAACGACTCGGCGATCAGGTCGTACCAGGCCGAGCCCGATGCGGTGATGATCGGCTTGGGCAGGTCGAACAGGCCGCTGTCTTGCAGTTCCACCGCCAGGCTCACCAGGCTGGCGGCGAAGGCGCGGATACCGCTGATGGCGTGCTCACCGTGGATCACGCCTTCGTAACCCTCGATACCGGTGAGGGCCAATGCCGGCTGGGCCTGGATCGCCTTGGCCAGGTCGCGCACTTGCTGCTCGCTGCGGCAGCCGCACCGGCCACCGACCACGCCATACTCGATCATCACGTTGAGGCGCTGGCCACGGGCGGCGAAGAACAGGCCCAGGTCGGCGACGTTGTCCGGGTGATCGACCATGCAATGGAAGTCAAAATCCTTGTCGGCCAGCAGGTCGGCGATCAAGGCCATGTTCGCCGCGCCCACCAGTTGGTTGGCCATCAGCACGCGACGCACGCCGCTGGCGTAGGCGGCGCGGGTCTGCACGGCGGTAGCCAGGGTGATGCCCCAGGCACCGGCGGCGATCTGGCGCTGGAACAGCGCGGGCATCATGCTGGTCTTGCCGTGGGGCGCCAGCTCGGCGCCGCTGCTGCGGACAAAGTCCTGCATCCAGCGGATGTTATGTTCCAGGGCGTCACGGTGCAGCACCAGGGCCGGCAGGCTGACATCGCGAACCAAATGGGCACCGACTGCGGCGGCCCCTTTTTCAACGGCATTGAGGGCAGACATGGAAAACTCCTATTCGTTGATGCGCCGGGCCAGGCTGTTGGCACTGTCGATCAGTACCCGGCGATAGTCGTGGTAGTTTTTGCTCGCATCAGCCCGGGGGGCGACGATGCACAGGGTCGCGATGCTGACGCCCTGGGCATCGCGCACCGGGGCGGCAAAGCAGTGGGTGAAGGTGTCGGCCACACTGTCGAAGGAGAAGAAACCATCCAGGCTGGCCTGGCGGATCTGCGCCAGGAAAGTGTCCAGCGGCAGGCGCAGGCCATCCGGCAGGATGAAATCGTCGGGATCGATCAGGTCGACGATCTGCTGATCGCTCAAATGCCCCAGCAACAAGCGTCCCGAGGCAGTCCACGGAATGGGCGCGTTTTCACCGATGTCCGAAGAAATACGGAAATGCCGCTGGCCCTCGCGCATCAGCGCCACCGTGTATTTGCGCCCGTTGAGCAGGCACATCTGCGCGGTTTCGTGGGTCTGGCTGACGATCTCCTGCAAGGCGTGGTCGGCCTCGCGGGTCAGGTCGAAGTGACGCAAGTGTGCCTGGCCGAGGAAATACAGCTGGCGCCCCAGGTACACGTGGCCGTCCTTGCCCACGGTCTCCAGGATGCGCCGCTCCAGCAACGACGCTACCAGTTCGTAGACCGTGGATTTGGGGCTGCCAATGCCGCTGGCGATATCATTCGGGCGCAGGGGTTGGCCGATTTCCTTGAGAAAATCGAGAATATCGAACGCACGGTCCAGGCCTTTGGCGCGGCGTTTGATGGTGTCTTCGGTCATGGCAGTACTCGGTCCCGTTCCAGATGATCGTTCCCACGCTCTGCGTGGGAATGCATGCGGTGACGCTTTGCGTCACATGCGCGGACGCGGAGCGTCCAAGGCGGTATTCCCACGCAGAGCGTGGGAATGATCAGTTAGGCCTTTTTCTTGTAGGCCACGCAATCGATCTCGACCTTGCAATCGACCATCATATTGGCCTGAACACAGGCGCGCGCCGGTGCGTGCTCCGGGGTGAAGTATTCACCGAATACCTTGTTGAAACTCCAGAAGTCCCGTGGGTCTTCCAACCATACGCCCACCCGCACCACATCCTTGAGTTCGTAGCCGGCTTCTTCGAGGATCGCCACCACGTTGCGCATCGTCTGGCGGGTTTGCTCGATGATGCCGCCACTGATGATTTCACCGTCCACCGCAGGCACCTGGCCCGACACGTACAGCCAGCCATCGGCTTCCACAGCGCGGGCGAACGGACGTGGCTGGCCGCCACCTGCGGTGCTGCCGGTGCCGTAACGAGTAGTGCTCATAAAGTTGCTCCTTGTTAAAAACGAATGTTCTTGAGAAATTCCGCCAGGCGCGGCGACTGCGGCCGCTCGAAGATGTCCTTCGCACTGCCCTGCTCTTCAATGCGGCCCTGGTTCATGAAGACGATCTGGTCCGAGACCTCATAGGCAAAGCGCATCTCATGGGTGACCAACAACATGGTCATGCCCTCCTCCGCCAACCCCTTGATCACGCTGAGCACTTCGCCCACCAACTCCGGGTCGAGGGCCGAGGTGACTTCGTCGAACAGCATCAGGCTGGGGTTCATGGCAATGGCCCGGGCAATGGCCACGCGCTGTTGCTGGCCGCCGGACAATTGGCCGGGAAAGTGGTTGCGGCGCTCCAGCAGGCCGACGCGGTCCAACCATTTTTCGGCCAGCGCTACCGCTTCATCCTTGCCCATTTTCTTGACCTTGAGCAAGCCGAGGGTGACGTTCTGCAGCGCGGTCAGGTGCGGGAACAGGTTGAATTGCTGGAACGCCATGCCGGTCATTGCGCGGTGCTGGGCGATCACTCGCTCCGGGTGGCGTACACGCTTGCCGCCGACATCGCTGTAGCCGATGGACTCGCCATCCAGGGTGATCTGCCCGCCCTGGAACTCTTCCAGCAGGTTCACGCAGCGCAGCAAGGTGGTCTTGCCCGAGCCGCTGGAGCCGATCAACGTCACCACATTGCCGCGCTGCATGGACAGGTCGACGCCCTTGAGCACTTCCACCTGGCCGTATTGTTTACGCAGGCCACGAATGTCCAGCAGCGCTGGGTTGGTTTGAGCTTGGTTCATGGCAAGGCCACCCGCTTTTCAATGTAGCGCCCGAATAATTCGATGGCGTAGTTGATGACAAAGAACAGAAAACCGGCGAACAGGTAGAACTCCAGGGTCATGAAGGTGCGCGCGATCACCTGCTGGGTACTGAGCAGCAATTCGGCCACACCGATCACCGACAGCAAGGTGGAAGCCTTGACGATTTCCGTGGAGGAGTTGACCCAGGTCGGCAAGATCTGCCGCAGCGCCTGGGGCAGCAGCACATAGCCCAGGGACTGATAGAACGTCAGGCCAATGGCCTTGCCCGCTTCCAATTGCCCACGGGGAATGGCCTGCAGCGCGCCGCGCACGATTTCCGATACATGGGAGCCACAGAACAAGGTGAGCCCGACCGCACCGGCCTGGAACGCACTGATTTGCCAGCCAAGCGCCGGCAGCATGTAGAAACATGCCAACACCAGCACAAACACCGGCGTGCCACGGATCAAATCGACGTACAGACGGAACGGCGCACGCATCCAGAACTTGCCGTAGGTGAGGATCAACCCGGCGACGATGCCGATCAGGGTGCCAAAGACAATCGCCAGCGCCGAGACCGCCACGCTGGCCTGGAAGCCGGCCCAGAGGGTCTCGCGGGCGATCCACAATTCATGCAGCCAACTGGGGGATTCGTACATGGGGCCCTTCCTTAACGACGGATAGCCAAACGCTGTTCCAGGTAACGGAGCAGCATGGCAATCAGGTAACAGGCAGCCACGTAGAGCGCGGTCGTGACCAGCCAGGTTTCAATCACCCGGTAGCTTTCGACGTTGATCTTGCGGGCGTAATAGGTCAGCTCCGGCACCGCGATCGCGGCGGCCAGGGAGGTGTCCTTGAACAGCGAGATGAAGTTGTTCGAGAGTGCCGGCAACACGTTGCGCAGCATCACCGGCACGGTGATGTAAGCGCGAATCCGCCACTCCCCCAGGCCGATGGCCAGGCCGGCTTCCCGCAAGCCCTTGGGAATATTCACCAGGCCTGCACGGAATACCTCGGTGAGATAGGCGCCGGCATACAGCGACAGGGTGATGATGAACGAGGGAATCTTATCCAGCCGAATGCCCAGGGAGGGCAAGGCGAAGTAGATCAACAGGATCAACACCAGGATCGGGGTGTTGCGCACCACGGTGACATACACCGAGGCAATAATACGCAACGCGCGGTGCCTGGAAAGCATGGCAAACGCCATCAACAGGCCGATCACGCAGCCGATGGCGATCGACAGCAACGCCAACTGCAGCCCCAGGCCGAGCCCCGCCAGCAAGGTGTCGAAATCACGCCAGACGGCGGCAAAGTTCAACTGATAGTTCATGGTCAGCAGCACCTGAAGGGGGCGTGTTCAGGCACGCCCCTGTTGTTGCGGGTCACTTGAATTCCACGGGAAAACCAATCGCCGGTTCTGGCAGGTCCACGCCGAACCACTGCTTGAACGAGGCTTTGTAGGTGGGGAATTCCACACCGGTCATGGCTTCGTGCAGCGCGGTGTTGACGAAATTCAGCCAGTCCTGGTCGCCCCGCTTGACCGCACAGGCATAGGTTTGCGGGCTCCAGGCGTAGGTGGGGCTGCGGTAGCGGCCAGGGTTCTGCACCATCAGGTATTTGACCGAGGACTGGTCGGTGGCAGCAGCATCGGCGCGGCCTGAGTTCACGGCCTGGTACATCAGGTCAACGCTGTCGTACTGATCGACCTTGGCCTTGGGCAGTGCCTGGTGCACCAACTCTTCGGCATACACGTTCTGCAACACAGCCACGGTGACGTCGTCGCCCGCCGCCTGCAGGTCTTCGATTTCCTTGTATTTGCTGTTATTGGGCAACAGCAGGCCGACGCCTTCCCGGTAGTACGGCAGGGTAAAGGCCACCTGCTGCGCACGGCTGGCGGTAACGGTGATGAACTGGCAGCTCATGTCGACCTTGTCGGTGAGCAGGTTGGGAATACGTGCGTCAGACGACTGCACCACAAACTCCACCTTGCTCGGGTCATTGAACAAGCCTTTGGCCACGATGCGGCCGATGTCGATATCAAACCCCTGCAATTTGCCATCCGCTCCCTGGAAGTGCCACGGCGCATTGGTACTGCCTGTGCCTACGATCAAGTGCCCACGCTTGAGCACATCATCAAGCTTGCTGTCCGCCGCCTGCACCACGCTGGCGAGGGAAGCCGATGCAGCGACGAGAAAAACACACGCTTTGAATACGGAAGGTCGGTGATGCATGACAAGCACTCCAGGGAGGATGTATTCCGCTATACCGGAACTTGGTATGTAACAACGGAATAGACAGCAGAAAGTGTGCCATAGGTGCTCATGGAAAGACATGCGCCCCGCAAATGCCTTGTGGATCAGTCAGATAGCGGCCTGACGGGAATACGGCGCCTGCCTGTGAGTACTAACGCTTTGCTACGCAAGACCTCAAACCCTGTTACTGCGCACCAATACCGAACGCCTGGGCTAACCTCTAAGAGCGTGCTTGCTCGCCCTTACATGGAACCCTGACTGATGAAACTGCGATATATCTTGCCCGTGCTTCTGCTCGGGGTGGCTGGCAACGCCCTGGCCAGTAGCGACCGTCGTGAATGCAAGGAAGAACTGCAGAAACTCAAGGAAGCCTTCAGTACCGACTACACCGCCCAGAATCACCATGGCTATCGCCGGGCCAAGGCCTCCCGCGACAATGAGGAATACGAGAAGTGCGCGAGCCAGGCCCGCAAGGCCAGGGAGCGCATAGAGCGCGAGGCAGACCTGTGAAGGTTGACAGTAGACGGTGATAAGCCACGGGCTTAGCGTTGGCAAACACCCACGCGGCTTGAAGGGAGATCACCATGGGAATGGCCACCCGCATCATTTCCAGCGCCACAGCATTCGAACGCGTACTGAATACACCGCGCCCGGTGTTCCTCCTGTTTGTATCAGAGCATTGCCCCGCTTGCGCGCAGGCAGGCGCCGTGTTCGAACAGCACGCCTGGCAGCATCCCTGGGTCGTGAGCCTGGTACTCGATTGCGCCCATACGCCGAGGCACCCGGACGTGTCAGGCACCCCGACGCTGCTGATCTATCGCAAGGGCGCCCTGGTGGAACAACACAAAGGTTTGGGCCCCCTTGAAGAACAAGAGCAGTACGTGAAGGACATCTTCAGCCGTTATGACCTGAGCAAGGGTGCAAGTGCACTTGCGTCACTCGACGCTCCTCCACTTCAGCCACGGTCAAACGCCAGCCTTCATGTTCCAGGCTATCGCCCACCACCGGCAGGCGGTCAAGCAGGCTCATCACCAAACCTGCCAGGGTTTGATAATCCTCGGTCGTCACCGCCTTGAAGCCCGTGCGTTGACGCACCAGGTTGAGGTTCAAGGCGCCATTGGCACGGAAGCCATCGCCTTGCTCGACAATATCGGGCCCTTCGATTTCGCTGGCATCAGGCAATTCACCGGCGATGGATTCCAGAATATCCGTCATGCTCAATACGCCCATGAAGTCGCCGAATTCGTTGATCACGAAAGCGATGTGAGTGGACTCCTGGCGCATCTGCTCCAGGGCATTGAGGATCGAAAAACTGTCCAGCAGGTTGATCGCCCGACGCGCCAGGTGTTCCAGGTTCGGCTCGTTGCCCGCCAGGTACTCCTTGAGTAACTCCTTCTTGTGCACAAAACCCAGGGGCTCATCCACCGCACCGTTACGGATCAACGGCAGACGCGAGTAGGACGAGTGCATCAGTTTCAGACGGATCGTCTCGGGGTCATCCGCCAGGTCGATGCAATCAACCTTGGCCCTTGGCGTCATCAGGGTGCGAATCGGCCGCTCGGCCAGTTGCAGCACGCCGCTGATCATCACCCGTTCGCGTCGGTCAAACAGCGGACCCTGCGCAGCATCCGGCTCGCCCAGCAGGTCAGCCACGTCTTCACCCACCTCTTCCACCGCCAGGCTGCGGCCGCCCAACAAGCGCATCACCGCATGGGCGGTACGCTCACGCACCGGCAACACGCCCTGCGCCGACTTCTTGCGACGGGCTCGGGCGATCTGGTTGAACACCTCGATCAGAATCGAGAAACCAATGGCCGCGTACAAGTAGCCCTTGGGAATATGGAAGCCCAGGCCTTCGGCGGTCAGGGCGAAACCGATCATCATCAGGAAGCCCAGGCACAGCATGATCACGGTGGGGTGCGCATTGACGAAACGGGTCAGCGGCTTGCTCGCCACGATCATCAGGCCGATGGACACGATCACGGCGATCATCATCACCGCCAGCTCGTCGACCATGCCCACGGCGGTAATCACCGCGTCGAGGGAGAACACCGCATCCAGCACCACGATCTGCGCGACAATAGGCCAGAACATTGCGTAAGCCACACTGCCCTTGTGCTGCGCCACATGGCCTTCAAGGCGCTCATGCAATTCCATGGTGGCCTTGAACAACAGGAACACACCACCAAACAGCATGATCAGGTCACGGCCGGAGAAGCTCTTGTCGAACACCTCGAACAGCGGCTGGGTCAGGGTCACCAACCAGGAAATACTCGCCAACAGGCCCAGGCGCATCAAAAGCGCCAAGGACAAGCCGATCAACCGTGCACGGTCACGCTGCTCCGGTGGCAACTTGTCCGCCAGGATCGCGATAAACACCAGGTTGTCGATACCCAGCACCAGTTCCAGCACAATCAAGGTCGCAAGGCCGAGCCAGGCCGTAGGATCCGCTAACCATTCCATTTATAAATTCTCTGTCTTTAAAGTGTTCAGAACGCCGGGCACGGCAAAGTGCGGTCGTACGACCGGGACAAGGTTAGTTGACGGAATACGGGGTGCTTCAGCGGGAACAGCGACAGCGGTTGTCTTGGGGAAAGACGACTGGGAGGCTCCGAGAGGGTGTTCATGCAAGTCCTGAAATGACAAAAGGACTTGAATCCTACATTCGAAATACAAATTTCCCACAACGCAAAACTATTACAAAACCTGTAAACCCCATCAGAAGCACAGCAACTCTTGTGGGAGCTGGCCTGCGATGCCGGCACCTCGATGCATGATCGTTCCCACGCTCTGCGTGGGAATGCCGCCTGTGACGCTCCGCGTCCCACCCGCGCAAGGATGACGCGGAGCGTCACAGGATGCGTTCCCACGCTGGAGCGTGGGAACGATCTGTATCAGGTTTTACGAGTGGCATCGTCCAGCGCCAGGATGGTGTGGGCATTGGTGACGGTGGTCGCCAGCGTATTGATCACCCCCGAACGCAACGCCCCCAAGGTCGCCGCCGCCTTGGTGTTCTCGCTGGCAATCGCCACCACATCCGGGATGCGAAACAGCTCCTGCACCGTCAACCCGATCACGCGCCCCTGGATGGCGTTGACCGCCGGCTGGCCGTGAATGTCGATAAAGTCATAGCCCATCATGTCGCCCACGGTGCCAGACAACCGCGCCTGGGCGATTTCCTGGGGCGAGAACCAGCCCATGCGCACCATGTTGCTGTTCTCGCTCATGTCGCCGATGCCGATCAGGGCGATATCGGCACGGCGGGCGCGGTCAAGAGTCGAACGCACCGTGTCGTTGTTGATCAGCACCCCGCGCAGTTCCGGGTTGGCCACCAGCGCCGGGGCGTACAGGCTTTCACTTTCGCCACCAAAGCGCAGGGCCAGGCGTCGGCAGATGTGGTCAGGGTTCATGTATTCGCCGGCCTTGAGCGAACCGCCGATGGCACACACGAAAGTGCAGTTGCGGGTCACCGGCAGAAACACGTTATCGGCCACCGCGCCGACGTTACGCCCCATGCCCACGGCAACGATCATCCCATCACTCAGGGTCTTGTTGAGGTAGTTGGCGACCAGGCTGGCGACCGCCGAGCGCTGGGTGTCGGGGTCGCTGTGGTCGACCGCGATCAACGCGCGGTCGAGCTTGAAGCGCTCTACCAGCGCCCGCTCCAGCTCGTTGTTCATCGCCGGGTGCTGCAACACGCGCACCTCGACGATCCCTTCATCCCGAGCACGCTTGAGCAGGCGGCTGACTTTGGCCCGCGACAGGTCAAAGCGCTTGGCAATGGCCTCCTGAGTGACGTTCTCAAGGTAATAGAGCATCGCCACTTCGGTCATCTGATCGATATCACTGGCCATGCGCTGGGTACTGTCACTCATGGGGGCGGGCTTCCGTTTCGGCGTCAAAGGCGCATTCTCCCGACTCTTGCCCCGCGCCGTCCACTACTGATGCCCATCGCGCTCGATCGCATTGATGCGTTCGACCTTGGCCCCGGACCGCGCCGCTTCGAACTCCGAGGCCAAAAACGCACTGACGATGCTTTTGGCCAACTCCGCACCGATGACCCGCGCACCGATGGAGAGGATTTGCGCATCGTTACTCTTGCGCGCCCGCTCCGCCGAGTAGGTGTCATGGGCCTGGGCCGCACGGATACCCAGCACCTTGTTGGCCGAGATGGCCATGCCTATGCCGGTGCCGCATACCAGCACGCCGAGGCGCTGTTGCCCGGCATTGATGGCGGTGGCCACGGCCAGGGCGATGTCCGGGTACAGCACCGGCACCGTTGAATGCGTACCGAAGTCGGTCACCGGGTATCCCAACGCCTCGATATGGCGCTTCAACAACTCTTTGAGCTCAAAACCCGCTTCATCACATCCGATAGCCACCGGGAAAGGTGTGTTCATGGCGCCAAACTCCACTGATCAAATGATCACTTAGTGAAATATCTCTCACACATTTCGCAAGCATTCACCCCTTACTGTCAAGCGAGATTTAACTGACCTGCCAGTCAAAGCCCTATACCAAGGCAATAACCGCGTCAAAGATGAGAATCACACCTTTTAAGTGAAAGAGATTGACTGATCAGAATTTCATTTGATACACATATGATCACAGCGAAACATGACTGTGCGACCTAATAAGAATTCACAGCACGAGGACACGCCGATGGCCACGCCATTACTGCTCCAGGCTGAACACGTCGCCAAGGCTTACGCCGGGGTACCAGCCCTGCGCGACGGGCGCCTTTCTCTGCGCGCCGGCAGCGTCCACGCCCTGTGCGGCGGCAACGGTGCCGGCAAGTCAACCTTCCTGAGCATCCTGATGGGCATCACCCAGCGTGACGCCGGCAGCATTCTGCTCAACGGCGCACCGGTGCAGTTCAATCGCCCGAGTGAAGCCCTGGCCGCGGGGATCGCAATGATCACCCAGGAGCTCGAACCCATCCCCTACATGACCGTCGCCGAAAACATCTGGCTGGGCCGCGAACCGCGCCGCGCCGGCTGCATCGTCGACAGCAAGGCCCTCAACCGCCGCACCCGCGAACTGCTCGAAAGCCTGGAGTTCGATGTCGACGCCACCAGCCCCATGCACCGCTTGAGCGTGGCGCAGATGCAATTGGTGGAAATCGCCAAGGCGTTCAGCCATGACTGCCAGGTGATGATCATGGACGAGCCCACCTCGGCCATCGGCGAGCGCGAGGCCGAAACCCTGTTCAAGGCGATTCGCCGCCTTACCGCGCGCGGTGCCGGCATCGTGTACGTGTCCCATCGACTGAGCGAACTGGCGCAGATCGCCGATGACTACAGCATCTTCCGTGATGGCGCCTTTGTGGAAAGCGGGCGCATGGCCGATATCGACCGCGACCACCTGGTGCGCGGCATTGTCGGCCAGGAACTGACGCGCATCGACCACAAAGCGGGCCGCGAATGTGCGGCCAGCACCTGCCTGCAAGTCGACAACCTGAGCCGCAACGGTGAGTTCCACGACATCAGCCTGCAGCTGCGCCGTGGCGAGATTCTCGGCATTTATGGGTTGATGGGCTCCGGGCGCAGTGAATTCCTCAATTGCATCTACGGCCTGACCGTGGCGGATTCCGGCAGCGTTACCTTGCAAGGCAAGCCCATGCCCATCGGGCAGCCCAAGGCGACCATCGACGCCGGCATGTCGCTGGTTACCGAAGACCGCAAGGACAGCGGCCTGGTGCTGACCAGCAGCATCCTGTCGAACATTGCACTGTCGGCCTATAAGCGCTTGTCGAGTTGGTCGCTGATCAACGCACGTAAAGAAGCGCAATTGGCCGAGGAGATGGTCAAGCGCTTGCAGATCAAGACCAGTTCCCTGGAGCTGCCGGTGGCATCAATGAGCGGCGGCAACCAGCAAAAGGTGGTGCTCGCCAAATGCCTGTCCACCGAGCCGGTATGCCTGCTCTGCGATGAACCCACCCGCGGCATCGACGAAGGCGCCAAACAGGAGATCTACCACCTGCTCGACCAGTTCGTGCGCGCCGGTGGCGCAGCCATCGTGGTGTCGTCGGAAGCACCGGAACTGCTGCACGTGAGCGACCGCATCGCCGTCTTCAAAGGCGGCCGGCTGGTCACTATCAGCACCGACACCGCCCTTTCCCAGGAAGCCTTGTTGAGTCTTGCCTCATGAATGCCAAAACCATCGTTGCTCCCGTTACTGCCGCGCCGCGCAACCGCCTGCGCCTGTCCCTCGACCGCTTCGGCCTGCCGCTGGTGTTTATCCTGCTGTGCGTGGTGATGGCGTTTTCCAGCGAATACTTCATGACCTGGCGCAACTGGATGGACATCCTGCGCCAGACCTCCATCAACGGCATTCTCGCCGTGGGCATGACCTATGTGATCCTGACCAAGGGCATCGACCTGTCGGTGGGGTCGATCCTGGCGTTCGCCGGGTTGTGCAGCGCCATGGTCGCCACCCAGGGTTATGGCCTGTTGGCGGCGGTCAGCGCGGGGATGTTTGCCGGCGCGATGCTCGGGGTGGTCAATGGTTTCATGATCGCCAACCTGTCGATCCCGCCGTTCGTGGCCACCCTCGGCATGCTCAGCATCGCCCGGGGCATGACCTTTATTCTCAACGACGGCAGCCCGATCACCGACCTGCCCGACGCCTACCTGGCCCTGGGCATCGGCAAGGTCGGCCCGGTGGGCGTGCCGATCATCATCTTCGCCGTGGTCGCGCTTATTTTCTGGATGGTGCTGCGCTACACCACCTACGGCCGTTATGTGTACGCGGTGGGCGGCAATGAAAAAAGCGCGCGCACATCGGGCATTGGCGTGCGCAAGGTGATGTTCTCGGTGTACGTGGTCTCGGGCCTGCTCGCCGGGTTGGCCGGCGTGGTGCTGTCGGCACGCACCACCTCTGCCCTGCCCCAGGCCGGGGTTTCCTACGAGCTGGACGCGATTGCCGCAGTGGTGATCGGTGGCACCAGTTTGTCCGGCGGTACCGGCAGCATTGTCGGCACCTTGTTCGGGGCACTGTTGATCGGCGTGATCAATAACGGCCTGAACCTGCTCGGCGTGTCCTCCTATTACCAGCAGGTCGCCAAGGGCCTGATCATCGTGTTTGCAGTACTGATCGACGTGTGGCGCAAGAAGAAACGCTGAAGAACGACCCATAACAATAACTGGAGTTCTACTTATGAAACTGGGTACCACCCTGGCCGCTGCGGCGGCCCTCTCCCTGCTCGCCAGCAGTATCGCCCTGGCCGCCGACGGCAAGACCTACAAGATCGGCGCAGCCGTCTATGGCCTCAAGGGTCAGTTCATGCAGAACTGGGTCCGCGAGCTCAAGGAACATCCGGCCGTCAAGGATGGCACCGTGCAGTTGACCGTGTTCGACGGCAACTACGACGCCCTGACCCAGAACAACCAGATCGAAAACATGGTGACCCAACGCTACGACGCGATTCTGTTCGTACCGATTGATACCAAGGCCGGCGTCGGTACCGTCAAGGCCGCCATGAGCAACGACGTGGTGGTCATCGCCTCCAATACGAAAGTAGCCGATGCCAGCGTGCCGTATGTGGGTAACGACGACGTGGAAGGCGGCCGCCTGCAGGCCCAGGCCATGGTCGACAAGCTCAATGGCAAAGGCAACGTGGTGATCATCCAGGGCCCGATTGGCCAGTCGGCGCAGATCGACCGGGAAAAAGGCGAGCTGGAAGTGCTGGGCAAACACCCGAACATCAAGATCATCGAAAAGAAAACCGCCAACTGGGACCGCGCCCAGGCCATGACGCTCACCGAAGACTGGCTCAACGCCCACCCCAAGGGCATCAATGGCGTGATCGCCCAGAATGACGACATGGCCCTGGGCGCCGTGCAGGCGCTGAAGTCCCATGGCCTCACCTCCAAGGATGTGCCTGTGACCTCTATCGACGGCATGCCGGATGCGATCCAGGCGGCGAAAAAGGACGAAGTCACCACCTTCCTCCAGGATGCCCAGGCCCAGTCCCAAGGCGCGCTGGACGTAGCGTTGCGCGCCCTGGCCGGCAAGGACTACAAGCCACAATCGGTGATCTGGGAGCGCTATGCCAAAGACGTGAAATGGGGTGACGGCACGGCCAAGAACTACATCCTGCCCTGGGTGCCGGTGACCAATGCCAATGCGGACGCGCTGTACAAGCAAGTCAGCGGCGGTAAGTAGTTTGATCGTTCCCACGCTCCGCGTGGGAACGCATCCCGTGACGCTCCGCGTCACTTAACATCGGAACGCAGAGCGTTCCACGCGGCATTCCCACGCAGAGCGTGAGAACGAGGAGTCATTCATGTCTGGTTTCTGGAACCAAGCCTTCGACCTCAGCGGCCGTTGCGCGGTGATCACCGGTGGCGCCGCCGGCATCGGCCTGGCCTGCGCCACCTTGCTGGCGGAACGCGGCGCAAGGGTGGCGCTGCTGGACCGCGACCCGGCCGTGGTCGAGGCGGCCGCCAGCCTGGGTGCCGGGCACCTTGGCATTGCCGTCGACCTCGGGAGGATCGACCAGATACAACCGACCGTCGACAAGGTGTTCGCGCATTTCCAGCGCCTGGATTACCTGATCAACAGTGCAGGCGTGGTGCTGCTGGACAAGGCCATCGAGGTCAGCGAAAGCGCCTGGGACACCACCCTGGACATCAACCTCAAGGCCAGTTTTTTCATGGCTCAGGCCTGCGCCAGGCACATGATCGCCCAGGGCAGCGGGCGCATCGTCAACCTGGCGTCCCAGGCCGCCGTGATTGGCCTGGACCGTCACGTCGCCTACTGCGCCAGCAAAGCCGCCATCGTCGGCATGACCAAGGTATTGGCCATGGAGTGGGCGCCGCAGATCAACGTCAACGCCATCTCCCCGACCATCGTCGAAACCGCCCTGGGCAAAAAAGCCTGGGCCGGCGAGGTGGGTGAGCGGGCCAAATTGCAGATTCCGGCAGGTCGCTTTGCCCAGCCGGAAGAAATCGCCGGGCTGGCGCTGTACCTGCTCAGCGACGCCGCACAGATGATCACCGGTGCCAACATGGTGATCGACGGCGGCTACAGCATTCAGTAATTCATCGTTATGTCGTGAGGTTTTGTCATGTCCACCGTCACCGAACGCACACCTGAACAACTCGCCCCGAGCATCCCGAAAACCATGCAGGCCGTGGTCTGCCACGGCCCGGAAGATTACCGCCTGGAAACCGTCGACGTGCCCACGCCCGGCCCCGACGAGATCCTGACCAAAGTCGAGCTGTGCGGCATTTGCATGGGCGATATCAAGACCTATCGCGGCGCGCCGTCGTTCTGGGGCGATGCCGAGCAACCGCGCTACGTGAAGCCGCCGATGATCCCCGGGCATGAGTTCGTGTGCCGCGTAGTCGCCCTTGGCCCAGGCGCCGAGAAACGCGGCGTGGCCGTGGGCGACCGGGTGATCTCCGAGCAAATTGTGCCGTGCTGGGGCTGCCGCTTCTGCAACCACGGCCAGTACTGGATGTGCCAGAAGCACGACCTGTATGGCTTCCAGAACAATGTGCAGGGCGCCATGGCGCAATACATGATCTTCACTAAGGAAGGCATCATCCACAAAGTGCCGGAATCCATCGCCCCCGATGAAGCGATTCTGATCGAACCCCTGGCCTGCTCGCTGCACGCGGCGGAACGCGCCAACGTCGACCATGACGACATCGTGGTGGTCGCCGGCGCCGGCACCCTGGGCCTGGGCATCATCGGCGCGGTGCGGTTGCGCAACCCGAAAAAGCTCATTGTGCTGGACATGAAACCCGAACGCGCCGCCCTCGCCCTGCGCCTGGGCGCCGATGAAGTGTGGAACCCGGCCGAGGTGGATGTGCTGGCGAAAATCCGTGAGATCACCGATGGCTATGGCTGCGACATTTATATCGAGGCGACCGGGCACCACAAGGCGGTAAACCAGGGCCTGGCGATGCTGCGCAAGCTGGGACGCTTTGTGGAATTCAGCGTGTTCAATGACGAGGCCACGGTGGATTGGTCGATCATCGGTGACCGCAAGGAGCTGGATATCCTCGGCTCGCACCTGGGGCCGTATATGTACCCAAGGGCCATAGACTTTATCGGCAACCGCAAGATCGATATGCGCGACGTGGTGACCCACAAGTTTGCGCTGGCGGACTTCAAGGAAGCCTTTGCAGTGATGGAACGCGGCGATAAATCGCTGAAGGTTGTGCTCGAACCCTGATCTCAGTAACAACACAAAACCCTGTGGGAGCTGGCTTGCCTGCTCCCACAATGGAAGGGTGTCGCCCCTTAGAACAAGAACACAGGAACCCGCGTTATGAATCGAGTCATCAACGATCCCGACCAAGTGGTCGAAGACATGCTGCGCGGCATCCTGGTCGCGCACCCCGAGCTGCGCCAGTACGAAAGCAACCCACGGGTCATCGTCAAGGCCAAGCACTCCGCCCAGGGCCGCGTCGGCATTGTCACCGGCGGCGGCTCCGGGCATGAACCGGCGTTCCTCGGCTATGTTGGCCCGGGCCTGGTGGATGCGGTGGCCGTCGGCGAGATTTTTTCCTCGCCCACCGCCAAAAGCTTTTTCGACGCCTTCCGCGCCGCCGACCATGGCGCAGGCGTGGCATGCCTGTATGGCAACTACGCGGGCGACAACATGAACGTGAAGCTGGCGATGAAAATGGCCGCCAGCAAAGACATGCGCATCCGCACGGTGGTCGCCAACGACGACGTGGCGTCCGCGCCCAAGGCCGACATCGCCAAGCGTCGCGGTGTAGCCGGGGAGATCTTCATGTGGAAGATCGGCGGTGCCGCCGCTGCCCAGCATTACGACCTGGACGGCGTGATTCGGGTGGCGCAGAAAACCGTCGACCACTGCCGCTCGATTGGTATCGGCCTTACGCCCTGCACGATAGCCGCGGTGGGCAAACCGAACTTCCAGATTCCCGACGGGCAGATGGAATTAGGTATTGGCCATCATGGCGAGCCGGGCATCGAAGTCATCCCGATTGAACCGGCCGCCGCCATGGCCAAGCGCATGCTGGCGCCGATCCTCGCCGACCGCGATTTCAGCCAGGACGACAGCGTGGTGGTGCTGGTCTCAGGCCTGGGCGCCACCCCGGTGATGGAGTTGTATATTTTCTACGCCGAGGTGGAAAAACAGCTCAAGGCCAAAGGTTTGAAGATTCACCGTTGCTACGTGGGCAACTACTTCACTTCCCTGGAGATGATGGGCGTGACCTTGACCCTGCTCGGCCTCGACGCCGAGCTGAAAACCCTGATCGACCAACCCTGCCGCTCCATCGGCATGACCCAGGCGGAGTGAACCATGAGCCAGCATTTTTCCACCCATGAGGGTAGCGCCATCGTCGCCGACCTGGTCAGCGTGATCGTGGCCAACCGTGAGTACCTTAGCGAAGTCGACGGCGCCATCGGCGATGGCGATCATGGCATCAACATGGCCAAGGGCTTTGCCCATTGCGGCCGTACGATCGAAGGCCGCCAACTGACGCTGGCCGAAGCCCTGGATGAACTGACCCTGAGCCTGATGGAAGGCATCGGCGGCTCCATGGGGCCCTTGTATGGCAGCCTGTTTATCGGCATGGCCGACGAAGTGCGCGGCAGTGAAGACATCGACGCTGCCACCTTCGCCCACTTGCTGCGCGGCGGCTTGACCTCGCTGCAGGACATCACCGAAGCGGGCGTGGGCGACAAGTGCTTGATGGACACGTTGATCCCGGCGGTGGAAGCCTTTGAACGGGCGCATACAGCGGCGCGTTCTTTCAGCGATGCACTCGATGCGATGAAAAGCGCTGCTTCTCAGGGGCGGGATTCGACCAAGGACCTGGTGGCCAAGATTGGCCGAGCCAGTCGTTTGGGTGAGCGTTCCCTCGGCGTTCTGGATGCCGGGGCCGTGTCGTGCTGCCTGATCCTTACGCAGTTGGCGGACTCGATTAAACCCCGTTTGACCTGACATGAGCGTTCCCACGCTCCGCGTGGGAATGCAGCCTTGGACGCTCCGCGTTCCACCTTACGCCAGGGTGACGCAGAGCGTCACTGGAGGCATTCCCACGCGGAGCGTGGGAACGATCGACAAGGGACTACCTGGTTTTCAGTACTGGCTTACCAGAACCGCTGCTGGGTCAAGCGGCTCCACCAGGTCAACAGCACCCGGTCCACCGAACCGCTGGCCGCCAGGCCCACGCGCTCTTGCAGGCTCTTACGCTCGGCATAGTGCAAGTGGAACACTTCGGCGGTCTTGGCCTTGGTGGCCAGGTATTCATCGCTGGTTTGCAGCTCATCGACCAGTTGTTTGTCGAGAGCGGCAACCCCCAACCACACTTCGCCAGTGGCCACCTCGTCAATCGCCAACTGCGGGCGGTAACGCGAGACGAAGTTCTTGAACAGCTGATGGGTGATGTCCAGGTCTTCTTGGAACTTCTCCCGGCCCTTCTCGGTGTTTTCGCCAAACACAGTGAGCGTGCGCTTGTATTCACCGGCGGTCAGCACTTCAAAGTCGATGTCGTGCTTTTTAAGCAGGCGATTGACGTTGGGCAACTGCGCCACCACGCCAATGGAACCGAGAATGGCGAAGGGAGCGCTGATGATCTTCTCGCCGATGCACGCCATCATGTAGCCACCGCTCGCCGCGACTTTGTCGATGCACACGGTCAACGGCACGCCGGCCTGGCGGATACGCGCCAGTTGCGAGGAGGCCAGGCCATAGCTGTGCACCATGCCGCCGCCGCTTTCCAGGCGTAACACCACTTCATCCTTGGGCGTGGCCAGGCTCAGCAGTGCGGTGATTTCATGGCGCAGGCTTTCGGTGGCCGAGGCCTTGATGTCACCGTCGAAATCCAGCACGAATACCCGTGGCTTGGGCTCGGGCTTCTTCTTGTCTTTCTTCTTTTCAGCTTTGCTTTCGGACTTGCGCAGGGCCTTGAGCTGGTCCTTGTCGAGCAGGCTGGACTCCAGGCGCTCACGCAAGCCCTTGTAGAAATCATTCAGCTTGCTGACCTGCAATTGGCCGGCGGATTTACGACGACCTTTGCTGCGCAGTGCTGCAAAGCTGATCAGTACCACCAGAATAGCGACCACCAGGGTGACGGTCTTCGCCAGAAAGCTCGCGTATTCGGCCAAAAAATCCATATGTCTCCTTAAAAAATGCACTGCGCCAGGCGCGGATGGCCCCAGCATACCGACGCCACTGCGAAGGAGCCAGTGATCAAACCGCCAGCAGGTGGGCTCCAACGCGCTTTTAAAACAAGCGTATGTTTTTTCATTGACAGCTCGCAGGCATCCTCATAACCTCGCCAGACTTTCAACGTACCGGGAAAACGGACGTGGGCAGCATTTATCTGATTCGACATGGCCAGGCTTCCTTCGGTGCAGACGACTATGACGTCCTCTCGCCCATTGGCGTGGAACAAGCGCAAGTGCTCGGTCGCCACCTGGCAGACCTGGGCATTGCGTTTGACCGCTGCATCGCCGGCGACCTGCGTCGCCAGCAGCACACTGCCAGCGCCACGTTCGACCAGTACAGCGCCCTGGGCTTGCCGGTTCCGGCATTGGAAACAGACAGCGCGTTCAACGAGTTCGACGGCGAGGCAATCATTCGCGGCCTGTTACCCGACCTGCTCAGCAGTGAACCGGATGCCGTGCACGTCCTGCGCAATGGCCCGCAGAACCGCAGCGAGTTCCAACGCATTTTCGCCCTGATCATCGAACGCTGGCTGGCCGGCACCTATGATCCGCCCGGGCTGGAAAGCTGGCTGGGGTTTGTCGAGCGGGTCCAGGGTGGTTTGCAGCGGATCCTTGAAGCCGCCAACCACACCGACAAAATCGCCGTATTCACCTCCGGCGGCACCATCACCGCCCTGCTCCACCTGATTACCCGAATGCCTGCCGCCCAGGCCTTCGAAATGAACTGGCAAATTGTTAACACCTCGCTCAACCAACTGAAGTTCCGTGGTCGCGAGGTGGCACTGGCTTCCTTCAACAGTCACGCCCACTTGCAACTGTTGAAGGCGCCGCAGCTCATCACTTTCCGATGAACTGCGGCCAACCGTGACCCCAAGGTCACTGGACTCTACCCTTAAGGATCGAAACCATGACTGACGTAGCTAAAGCAGTAGAAGCAATGAAAGCCAAATTCAACCCAAGCGCTGCCGAAGGCTTGGACCTGGTGTTCGGTTTCCGTATCGACGACAGCAAGAATTTCTCGCTGGTGGTCAAGGACAAGACCTGCGAGCTCAAAGAAGGCGAAAACCCTGACGCGCAGGTCACCCTGGTGATGGACAGCGAGACCCTGGAAGGCATCGTCGACGGCTCCACCGACGGCATGCAAGCGTTCATGGGCGGCAAGCTGCGCACCGAAGGCGACATGATGCTGGCGATGAAGCTGAGCGAGCTGTTCCCTTCCTGATTCACGGGTAACCCTGAATCCTGATCCCGCCTCCCCAGGCGGGATTTTTTTGCCGGCATTCTCGCGGTGAATGAAGATCCCCTGTGGGAGCTGGCTTGCCTGCGATGGCATCTACTCCATTTGCCGGACGCACCGCGGTGCCTGTATCGCAGGCAAGCAGCTCCCACAGAAAAGCAAATCCGTAGGACTGCTCAGGTTTTTGGCTGTAGCAACAACGCCACCAACGCGCTCCACCCGGTCTGGTGTGAAGCCCCCAACCCTCGCCCTGTCTCACCATGAAAATACTCATGGAACAACACCAGGTCACGACTGGCCGGGTCTTCCTGCAACTGCGCATACCCCGCCATCGACGGCCGCACACCGTTTTCATCTTTGAGAAACAGCCGCGTCAGCCGCTCGCTGAGGCTGTCAGCCACTTCCTCGAGTGACGCCAGATACCCACTGCCCGTCGGGTACTCCACGGAAAAATGCTCCGCGTAATAGCGATGAAATTCGCGCAACGATTCAATCAGCATGTAATTGACCGGCATCCACAGCGGCCCGCGCCAATTGGAGTTGCCGCCGTACAAGCGTGAGTCGGATTCACCGGGTTGGTAACTGGCGCACAAGGTGTCGCCATTCATCTTCAACGCCAGGGGCTGCTCGGCGAACGCCTTGGACAGGGCGCGCACGCCAAAGGCCGACAAGAACTCCTGGTCATCCAGCATGCGTCGCAGCAAATCCTTGGTGCGTTCACCGCGCAGCAGCGCCAGCAACAGGCGGTTGCCCTGCCCCGGTTCGGTCCAGCGCGAAACCAACCTGGCCAGGTCCGGCCGATGATGCATAAAGCCCAGCAGGCGCTCGCGCAAGCCTCCCAGGCCCTCGTGCTCGCGCTGTTCCAGCACAAGCACCGCGAACAGCGGCATTAACCCGACGATGGAGCGCAGGCGCACCGGTTCGCTCTGGCCATCAGGACGGTGCAGTACGTCGTAGAAAAACTGGTCCTGCTCATCCCACAAGCCTTCGGCGCTGTCATCGACGCGGTTGATAGCGCCGGCGATGTAGAGGAAATGCTCGAAAAACTTCACGGCAATGTCCACGTACACCACATTGCGCTTGGCCAACTCCAGGCCGATGCGCATCAGGTCCAGGGCATAGGCCGCCACCCAGGCGGTGCCATCGGCCTGGTCCAACTGGTAACCCGGCGGCAACGGGGCCGAGCGGTCGAACAAGGCGATATTGTCCAGGCCCAGAAAACCGCCCTGGAACAGGTTGCGGCCCTCGGCGTCCTTGCGGTTGACCCACCAGGAGAAATTCAGCAGCAGTTTGTGAAAGATCCGCTCCAGGAAATCCATGTCGCCCACGCCGGTCAACGCCTTGTCCTGCTGATATACGCGCCAGCTGGCCCAGGCGTGCACGGGCGGGTTGGCGTCGTCAAAGCGCCATTCGTAGGCCGGCAATTGGCCGTTGGGGTGCATGAAGCGGTCCTTTACCAACAGCAACAGCTGTTGCTTGGCGTAACCGGGGTCGATCAGCGCGATGGCCACTGCCTGGAAGCCTTGATCCCAGGAGGCGTACCACGGATATTCCCAAGTGTCGGGCATGGACAAGATGTCGAAGTTGCTCAGGTGCCGCCAATGGGTATTGCGGATATGCAGACGCTCGGGCGGTGGCGCGGGCTGAGCCGGGTCGCCGTCAAGCCACTGGTTCACGTCGAAATAGTACAGCTGCTTGGACCACAGCAGGCCGGCCAGGGCCTGGCGTTGCACATTGCGCGCATCGTCATCGGCAAGGCCCTGTTGCAAGACCGCGTAGAAGTCATCGGCCTCCTGGCGGCGCTGTTCGAATAGCTTGCGCGCATTGACATCGGGCGCGTCCAAAGGCGCAAAACGCAGGTAAAGGGTTTTGCTTTCCTGGCCCGCCAGTTCAAGGGTGAAATGCGCGGCCACCTTGGTGCCGGCGTCCCGGCGAACGGCCGACCCAACCCCGCCCACCACGTAATCATTAATGCCATCCTTGAATGGCCCCGGCGCCGGTTGCCCGTCCAGTTTGGGCCGATTGGTTTGGTTTTCGCAGAACAGCCACTGCAACCCGTCCTGGCCCCAGGCACTGAGGTGGCGATCATCGAGTTCATGATGACGCGCCAGAACCCGCTCGCCGTCCAACCTCAAGCTGGGCTTGGGTGCATCGAAGGTCCAGCTCCAGTCATTGCGCGCCCAGAGCTGGGGCAGCACCTGCAGGCGTGTGGGTTGGTCCGAACGGTTATGCACGGTGACGCGCATGAAAATATCGTCGGGCTGATGCTTGGCGTATTCGACACTGACGTCGCAGTAGTGGTTGTCTGCGAACACACCGGTATCAAGGATTTCATACTCGGCATCCGCCAGCCCACGACGGGCGTTTTCGGCGATCAGGTCAGCGTAGGGAAAGGCCGCATGGGGATATTTGTAGAGCATGCGCATGTAGGCATGGCTCGGCACGCCATCGACGAAAAAGTACAGTTCCTTGACATCTTCACCGTGGTTGCCTTCGGCGTTGTCGAGGCCGAACAGACGTTCCTTGAGGATTGCGTCACGCTCGTTCCACAGCGCCAGGCCCAGGCACCAGCGTTGAGCCTTGTCACTGAAACCGGCCAATCCATCCTCGCCCCATCGATAGGCGCGGCTGCGTGCATGCTCATGAGGGAAGTAGGCCCAGGCGTCACCGTCGGCGCTGTAGTCTTCGCGCACCGTGCCCCATTGGCGTTCACTCAGGTACGGGCCCCAGTCGCGCCACTGCTCGGCGCCTGGCGTTGCCAGGCGCTGGCCTTCGAGGGTGTCCAGCAGGTTGGTTGCGGGTTTGGCCGTCATTGGGTCCTCCTTCACCTACACAGTGGAGCGCAGTGTAGAGCCCAATGACGCCCGCTTGCACATGAAGACTTGGACGCAGGGTCAACTCATTCATTTGCAGAATGAAGTCCAGAAGAATCTTCGTTTGCAAGGCGGCAGGCTGCTCAACAAAATCAGGCAAAGGCCACTTTCATCGCTCCAGTCATCAGGAATTTTTCTATGCACGCCACTGCACATGTCAGCCCTGACGAGATCCGCAAGGGCTTTTCCAAGGCCATGTCCGACATGTATCGAGATGAAGTTCCTTTATATGGGGCGTTGCTGGAATTGGTGGCCGAGACCAACGCACATGTGCTCGACAGCGAACCGGGCCTGGCGCACCAGCTGCAGCGTACCGGCGAAATCCAGCGCCTGGGCATGGAACGCCACGGCGCCATCCGCTTGGGCACCGCTGCGGAACTGGCGACTATCAGCCGTTTGTTCGCGGTGATGGGCATGCAACCGGTGGGGTACTACGACCTCACCCCCGCTGGCGTACCTGTTCACTCCACCGCCTTTCGCGCCGTGCATGAACACGCGCTGCAAACCAGCCCGTTTCGCGTGTTCACTTCATTGCTGCGCCTGGAACTGATCGAAAACCCCGACCTGCGCGCCTTCGCCGAAAGCGCCCTGGCCAAGCGCTCGATCTTCACCGGCGAGGCCTTGGCATTGATCGACCAGGCAGAGACCCAAGGCGGCTTGAATGCCAGCGATGCCGAGGCCTTTATCCGCCAGGCCCTGGAGACGTTCCGCTGGCACCACACTGCCACGGTCACCGGCGCCCAATATCAGCAACTGAGCGACCAGCACCGCCTGATCGCCGACGTCGTCGCGTTCAAAGGCCCGCACATCAACCACCTGACCCCACGCACCCTGGACATCGACCAGGTGCAGGCGGCGATGCCCGGCAAAGGCATCACTCCCAAAGCCGTGATCGAAGGCCCACCTCGGCGCCAATGTCCGATCCTGCTGCGCCAGACCAGCTTCAAGGCCCTGGACGAACCCATCGCCTTCACCGATGCCCACGGCAGCCACAGCGCACGCTTCGGCGAAATCGAACAGCGCGGCGTCGCACTTACCCCTAAAGGCCGCGCCCTGTACGACCAACTGCTGAACGCCGCCCGCGACGAACTCGGCACATTCCCCAATGAAGCCAACGCCGAGCGCTATGTGCAACTGATGGAACAGCACTTCCACGCCTTCCCCGATAACTACCCGCAGATGCGCGAGCAGGGCTTGGCGTATTTTCGCTACTTCGTCACCGATAAAGGCCTGACGGCACGCGCCCAGGCCGATCAGCCGCGCACATTGGAGGCGCTGGTCGGTGCCGGTCATGTGGCGGTGGAGCCGTTGGTGTATGAGGACTTTTTACCGGTCAGTGCGGCGGGGATCTTCCAGTCAAACCTGGGGGATGGGGCGCAGAGTCACTACGCGGGCAACTCCAACCGAGATGCCTTCGAACAGGCGCTGGGGCGCAGGACGATTGATGAGTTGCAGTTGTATGAGCAGACGCAGCAGCGTTCCATGGATATATGCGTTGAAACGCTGTTGAAATGACTGGATGCAAGACCGAACGCCAAGCGTCACCGCCTTAATGGTAACCACGATGCGAAGCGAGCCGCTCTTGATCTTGATCTGCTTTTGATCTTGATCTTAAGCGCCCCGTCAAACCACGCTGGCCGGAATTCGACAGGGATTTGGGGGGTAAACCGGCAGGGATGCCGGTTTAGCCGCCCCGCGCCATGGATGGCGCGTGGCGGCGGCCCCCCAAATCACTGGCGGATTACGGGCACATCGAGCCTAAGCGAGGTTCCGAGTGGTGGGGCAAGAGCCTTTTGCTTACTTTTGGGCTTTTCAAAAGTGAGCCGCTGTAAAAGCGGAACCCTAAGTGGCCGTTACCGCAGGAATGGATATACACCCGGTATACCTGCGTCGCCTGTCAGGCCGCCTTCGCGAGCAAGCCCGCACAGTTGGATCGCGGTGTGTCAGGTAGATAGGCGTCGGCTGGGAGGCCGCCATCGCAGGCAAGCCAGCTCCCACAGACGGCATTTGCAGCCGACCGATTCGGCCCTGTGTTGCATGAATTCTGAGGATGCCCACCCGGCTCAAACAACGCAATCCTTGCGCCGCAACAAGCCCCAGAGCCGAGTGGACGGGGCGCATCATAAGGAGAGAAGCGGCACTTGTCCTCCAGACAATTCTGAACAAATGTGCACATTCCGTGTGTGTGGCGAGGGAGCTTGCTCCCGCTGGGGTGCGAAGCGCCCCCATCGGCGGCGGCTGCGCAGCCGAACGGGAGCAAGCTCCCTCGCCACAGGTTACGGGTTTGCTTAACCCAGCCGCTGCGCAATTTCGTCTTTGATCAACAGCCGCTTCTTCTTCAGGTTCTCCACCTCTTCGTCGCTGGCACTGGCTTTTTCCGCTTTTAGCACCTTGGCGTCGGCGTCGTCGTATTGAGTGAGCAGTGAGTCCAACCGGTTGTCTTGCGCCCTGCGCTTGTGAACGTCTTCCTTGCTCAATCCCAAGTCCTGATACAGGTCGTGTTTCACTGGCATGGCGTACCTCCACAGATTGATCGATGGTCTACGCCCTTGAAGCTAGCCCATTCCAACAAGCCTTGTCATGTTTGAAGTCAAGAACGACCCGTTCGTCGCGGCGCACGCGATGGGATCAAACCTTTGCCCCGCCCTGCCCTCCACTGTAGATCGCCACCCCAGGGAGAACGGTTATATGAATCACGTTGCCACTGCTGCCGACACCCAATGCATCAACACCCTACGCACCCTGGCCATGGATGCCGTGCAGAAGGCCAATTCGGGTCACCCTGGCACGCCCATGGGCCTGGCGCCCGTGGGGTACACGCTGTGGAGTCGCTTCCTGCGTTATCACCCCGAACATCCCGACTGGCCCAACCGTGACCGTTTTGTGTTGTCGGTGGGGCATGCCTCGATGTTGCTGTATTCGCTATTGCACCTGGCCGGGGTGGTAGAGATCGACGCCCACGGCAAGCGCTCCGGCCAACCGGCCGTCAGCCTCGAGGATATCAAGCAGTTCCGGCAGATGGGCTCCAAGACCCCTGGCCACCCTGAGTACCGGATGACCACAGGCGTAGAAACCACCACCGGCCCGTTGGGCCAGGGCTGCGCCAACAGCGTGGGCATGGCCATGGCCGAGCGTTGGCTGGCTCAGCGCTTCAACCGCGACGGCCAGGTGCTGTTTGACTACGACGTCTACACCCTGTGCGGTGACGGCGACATGATGGAAGGCATCAGCAGCGAAGCCGCGTCCCTGGCCGGGCACTTGAAGCTCGATAACCTGTGCTGGATCTATGACAACAACACCATCAGCATCGAGGGCCACACTGAGCTGGCGTTCAGTGAAGACGTGATCCAACGCTTCCAGGCGTATGGCTGGCACACCGTGCATGTCACCGACGCCAATGACTTGCAGGCCTTGAGCGTGGCGCTGGAAACCTTCAAGGCCAACACCGGCGCGCCCACCTTGATCGTCGTGGACAGCGTGATCGGCTACGGCTCACCGCACAAACACAATACCGCTGCTGCCCATGGGGAGCCGTTGGGGGACGATGAAATTCGCCTGACCAAGGCCGCCTATGGCTGGCCGCAGGATTCGAGCTTCCTGGTGCCGCAAGAGGCTCGCACAGTGTTGCGCGATGCCCTTTACGAACGTGCCGAGCCGTTGTACGCCGAATGGAACCAGACCCTGGCCTCCCTCGAGCCGCAACGGGCCGATGAACTGCAACGCATGCGCGCCGGGGAAATGCCCGAACAATGGCAAGCGCACCTGCCAGACTTTGCCACCGATGCCAAAGGCGTCGCCAGCCGTGCCTCAGGCGGCGAAGTGTTGAATGCCTTCGCCCAACAGATCCCCTGGCTGCTGGGCGGCTCGGCGGATTTGTCGCCTTCGACCAAGACCAACCTCACCTTCGACGACGCCGGGCGTTTCAGCGCGGATGATTACAGCGGGCGCAACCTGCACTTCGGTATCCGCGAACACGCCATGGGCGCAATCGCCAACGGCATGGCGCTGTCCTACCTGCGCCCGTATACCTCGACCTTCCTGGTATTCAGCGATTACATGAAACCGCCGATCCGCCTGGCGGCGATCATGGAATTACCCGTGATCTTCGTGTTTACCCATGACTCCATCGGCGTCGGCGAGGATGGACCGACACATCAGCCTATCGAACACCTCACCCAACTGCGGGCCACGCCGGGGCTGTTGACCTTGCGCCCGGGCGATGCCAATGAAACGCTGGAATTGTGGAAAGTCGCCTTGGCCCAGACTCATCGGCCCAGCTGTGTCGTGCTGTCACGCCAGCCGCTGCCCACTCTGGATCGCACCCAGTACGCGGCGGCCTGCGGCGCGGCCAAAGGTGCCTACGTGCTGGCCAGTGCGCAAGAGCCTGAGGTCATCCTGATAGGAACAGGCAGCGAAGTCAGCCTGGCGGTCGCCGCGTATGAGCAGCTCAAAGGTGAAGGCATTGCCGCCAGCGTGGTATCGATGCCCAGTTGGGAGCTGTTTGAAGAGCAGGATCAAGCCTATCGCGACAGTGTGCTGCCGCCCGCGGTGAAAGCCCGCGTAGTGGTGGAACAGGCCGGCCCCTTGGGCTGGGACCGCTATGTCGGGCAGACCGGCGCCAAGGTGGTGATGAACAGCTTTGGCGCCTCGGCACCGCTGGCAAAGTTGCAGGAGAAATTCGGGTTTACCCTGGACAATGTGGTGAAGCTGGCCAAGCAACAGGTCCAGTTGGCCGAGCACTGACCCGCATAAGCGCGCGGGGCTGGTTCGCAGTCACGCCAGTAACCGCGCAAGTTCTTCACGGCAGTAGTCGACAAACAACTGCACCGGCTTGGTCAGCGGTGCACGGCGCAACCACACCGCCGACAACCCGGACCCCGTGACCGTTTCCGCCAAGGGAATGCACACCACCTTCTGCCCATCATAGGTGTACTCGCTGAAGGGTTTGGTCACCAGGATCGAGAACCCGAACCGGCGCCCCACCATGCCCCGCACCATTTCGATGGAGGGCGAGCTGAATACGATATTCGGGGTCAGCCCGCGCTCTTCGAAGATGCTCACGAAGTAGGTACGGCTGGGCAACACGTCCAGCAAAATCATTGGCTCCAGCACCAGGTCGGCCAAGGACACCCTGGCCTGCTGGGCGAAGCGGTGATCGGCCGGCAGCAACGCATAGGGCTGTTGGGGCGGCATCAGTGGCGTGGTCTCGATAGTGCCGCCCAGGTCGTGCTCAAACAACATCGCCACGTCGATACTGCCTGCGGTCAGCGCCTGCACCAATTCCTGCTGCTCGCCATCGCGGATGCGGATCTCCACCCCTGGCCAGCGTGCCTTGAAGCCGGCGATCAAGCGTGGCAGGTACAACGGCGCCACGGTTTCAAAGCAGCCGATGTCGATCTGCCCGGCCACCACGTCATTATCCGCCAGGGCGTTCTGCTCGAACTCATGGGCCACCCGCAACAGCTCCAACGCCTTGCGATAAAAGCGCGCGCCACTGGGCGTAAGGGAAACGCCCTGGGCGTGGTGGCGGATAAACAGCTGCACGCCAAAGCTGTCTTCCAGCTGTTTGATCGCCGTGGACACCGACGGCTGGGCGATATACAGCTTGCGCGACGCCTCGGCGACGCTGCCGCATTCGGCCGTGGTCACAAAATATCTGAGCTGGCGCAGGTTGTAGGCAGCCATCGGCACCTCCATAAACGTGGGTTTTCGCCCCAAACAGGTGCGCAGATACACCGGTTTTTCAAGCCATTGAAGCCCATGCAACATACCGGAGCATAAAACCACGTGAGATATTTTTTTTAAGGTCTATAGCAACAAACTTACTAATTTACCTGCCTGCGCCCATTACAGATGATCACTCCAACAACAAAGCGCCGCCCGTGCAGCGCATAGCGAAGTACGTCCACGTACTCACCTTGCCTTGGAGCTCGTCATGGTTACCACTGCAACATCCTCCGCCCCGCTCATCGAAAAACACACGATTGGATACGTGCCTCCGGAAGATCGCCATGGAAAGGTAAGAGACCTGTTCACCCTGTGGTTCGGCGGCAACATCGCGCCGTTGCCTATCGTCACTGGCGCACTGGGTGTGCAACTGTTCCACCTCAACCTGGTGTGGGGCATTGTCGCCATTCTTGTCGGCCATTTGGTCGGCGGTGTGCTGATGGCATTGCACTCAGCCCAGGGCCCGCAGATGGGCATCCCGCAGATGATCCAGAGCCGTGCTCAGTTCGGCTCCCTCGGCGCGTTGCTGGTGGTGGTGATTGCCGGGGTGATGTACATCGGCTTCTTCGCCTCCAACATTGTGCTGGCCGGTAAATCCCTGCACGGCGTGGTGGACGTCGTGCCTGTACCGGTGGGCATCGTTATCGGCGCCATTGGTTCCGGGATCATCGGCATCATCGGCTATCGCTTCATCCACGTACTCAATCGAATCGGCACCTGGGTACTGGGCGCCGGCATCGTGCTGGGCTTTGCCTACATCTTCACCCATGTACAGACCACGGATTTCCTCACCCGTGGCAGCTTCAACATCTCGGGTTGGCTGGCCACCGTTTCCCTGGCCGCGCTGTGGCAGATCGCCTTTGCGCCCTACGTGTCGGACTATTCCCGCTACCTGCCAGCCGACGTGCCGGTAGCCGCCACCTTCTGGACCACCTACCTGGGCTCGGCCCTGGGGTCGAGCCTGGCGTTCATCTTCGGCGCCGTGGCAGTGCTCGCCACGCCGGTAGGCATGGACACCATGGACGCCGTCAAACTCGCCACCGGCGCCATCGGCCCGCTGATGCTGGTGCTGTTCCTGCTCAGCGTGATCAGCCACAACGCCCTCAACCTGTACGGCGCGGTGCTGTCGATCATCACCTTGGTACAGACCTTCGCCTACCGCTGGATCCCGACCGCGAAAAGCCGTGCGGTGATCTCCATCATCGTGCTGGCCGCCTGTTCGATTGCGGCGGTGTTTGCTTCCCAAGACTTCATCGGTCACTTCGTCGACATGGTGCTGGTGCTGCTCGTGGTGCTGGTGCCCTGGACGGCGATCAACCTGATCGACTTCTACGCCATTCACAAAGGCCAATACGACATCGCCTCGATCTTCCGTGTGGATGGCGGCATCTACGGCAAGTACAACCCGCAGGCGCTGCTGGCCTATGCGGTGGGGATCGCGGTGCAGATTCCGTTCATGAACACGCCGCTGTACGTCGGGCCGATTTCGCAGCACATCAACGGCGCGGACTTGTCGTGGGTGGTGGGGCTGGCGGTGACCTCGCCGTTGTACTTCTGGTTGGCGAGTCGGGACAGTGCGTATAAGCGCCGGATGGACAGTGGCAAGTTGGTGGGTGGGGTTTGATACAGACTCTCGGTCGCGCCTGCCCTACCCTTACAACGTGTAGGAGCGCGCTTGCTCGCGAAAAACTCGCAGGCGCCGCGTTCATCCAGGAGGCGCGCGTTATCGTTGACGTTTTTCGCGAGCAAGCTCGCTCCTACAAGGGGTGATGAATGGCCGTGCGGTGCCATAGGCCCGATGTTTCTCTATGATGTGGCCTTTCACTGAACATCCCTGGAACCGCCCATGCCCACTCTCACCCTGCGCAACGCCCTGCCCACCGACGCCGCACGCTGCTTTCACATTGAAACCACCGCTTACGAAGGCGACGAAGCCGCAACGCTTGAAAAAATCGCCACGCGCATCGCGCAGTATCCCGAGGGATTTCTGATCCTGGAGGAAGATGGCGCAGTGGTGGGGTTCATCAACTCGGGCTGTGCCCATGAGGTGGTAATGTCGGACGAGGCTTTCAAGGAGTTGGTGGGCCATGACGCCGAGGCGCCGAATGTGGTGATCATGTCGGTGGTGGTCGACCCGGCCCATCAAGGCAAGGGCTATGCGAAAAGACTGATGACCGCGTTCGTGCAGCGCATGGGAACACTGGGCAAGCAGACGATTCATCTAATGTGCAAGCAACAGCATGTGCCGTTGTACACCCGCATGGGCTATACCTACGTGCGCCCTTCGCCGTCGGATCACGGTGGGATGGCGTGGCATGAAATGGTGATGGCGTTGAAAGCCACACCGTCGCAGTAGTGATTGTGTGTTGCAAGGCATGAAACTGCCGAAAAGCCGTGCAGGGAACGAATGCTTTTCAACAGGTAAAAATCCTGGATTTGTCTGTGCTGTCTGACGTCAAGCCTGACGCTGCAAAGCGTTATCTCAGATTGTGCCTACAGCAACTTCTCCCGCTGTATGAGCTAACCACACAGGGGTTTCACACGCTTACATTCACGCGAAACAGGCCACATTGAGTGAAGGTTCCGGGCGCTGTAGCCTGCGAAACACCCCGCCAGGACCCTGCCCCGGCGGGGCATCTTCCTGGCTATCACAGAGGTGTAATCGTGTCTTCAATCAGTGGCTTCACCCCATCCATCCCGACCCATCAACCTGTTGACGCAAACAAGATCGATAACGATAAACCCAGGTACAACCCCTTGGAAGAAAACAGGGTTGGCGATGATGCAGAAGTGTCCGATGGCAAGTGCGGCTGGAAGAGCGTCGGCGACGAATATCGGGCCTACGCCAATCGCAATCGGTTTGATCGCCTCTTCCTGCCTTCGGACAAAAAAGCCATCCACGTCGCTCAGGTCCATCCTCTTCCCCATCGGTTTGATCACCACTTCGTGCCTTCGGACAAAAAGGTCATCGACGACGCGCAGATCCACCCTCTTCCCCATCGGTTTGATCAGATCTTCCTGCCTTCGGACAAAAAGGTCATCGACGACGCGCAGATCCACCCTCTTCCCCGTCGGTTTGATCACCTCTGCCTGCCTTCGGACAAAAAGGTCATCGACGACGCGCAGATCCCCCCTCTTCCCCATCGGTTTGATAACGGTTACCTGCCTGCGGACCAAAAGGTCATCGACGACGCTCCGAGCGTCGCCAATCGCGCCCCCATAGATTCCTAAATCAAATCCGACGGCAAGGGCGGTTGGGTCAAGGCGTAACAGTGCAAACGACTGTTTGCTATCCAAGCCGTTGCGCCTCCCCATGGTATTGCCAAACACGCGCTTGCCATGGGTGGGGTGCGAAAGCGTGGGCATCCGCCAGCGAGTCACCAACTGCCGGAAGCCCCACCACCGCCACTGGAACCACCACCACCGGACGAGCTGCTGCTAGAACTGCTGGAACTTGAACCGGAGCCACCGCCCGAGCCAGATCCAGCCCCCTCGCCAACCTTGCCAAAGATAATCAGCGCGACAAACGATGCGATAGGAAACGCCAGCAGCCAGCCGTCGCGGCCGTCGTCAATCACCCATCCTGCCACCACGTACACCACTACCGCCGCCAGCAACCGCACAATAAAACCGGCGCGGCTGGTGCGCCATGTCTCTCTCATGATCAGCAGCAGTACCAGGTACAACCCCAGCACCACCAAGACGCCCAATGGCCACAGCAGCCAATGGATGAAACTGACATCCACGTACTGGTTTGCCATCACCAACCCGAGGCTGTAAGCCAGCAGCCCGATCACACAGTAAAACAGCGTACGCACCTGCCACAGCGCGCCGAATATCGCGCCGCCTATCAACAGCGTCAGCGGCATGACAAACAGGAACATCGGCCACTCCCAACCACCCGCCAGCAGCGTCAACAACAGCGTGGCCGCCACGGCGGCGATCAACGCCTTGCGCCAATGCAGCTTGCCGGCTGCAATCGCCACGCCGCCCAAGCCGCCCAGGATAAGCGCCGCCAGCAATGCCATGAATTGGGGGTTGATCCCGGCTCCCGCCAGTTGCGGCAGGTCACCGCCGTCCACCAGCACGGTCAGGGCGTCCACCCCCTGTTGCACACCGCCGGCAAAATCGCCCTGGCGAAACGCCGGGGTGATCTGTTCTTCAATAATACGATGGGCCAGCAGGTCGGTGACGATGCCTTCCAGGCCGTAGCCCACCTCGATACGTACCTTGCGGTCGTCCTTGGCCACCACCAGCAGGATGCCGTCGTTGACGTCCTTGCGTCCCAGTTTCCAGGCACGAAACAGCTGGTTGGCGTAGCCTTCGATATCGGCGCTGCCGGTGGTTGGCACCAGCAATACCGCCACTTGCGCGCCTTTGCGTTGTTCAAGGTCAGCCAGTTGTTGCTTGAGGCGCTGGGCGGTGCCCGAGTCGAGGGTGTTTGTCAGGTCAATGACCCGCTGATCAAGGGCTACCCCAATCGGCGAGGTGTCCGCATGAGCGGTGATCAACAGGCTGGAAAATACCAGGGCCAGTAGGCTGAACACCGATTGCCGCACAAGCACGATCATGTATGGTTACCTGAAGTCTCTCCCTGAAGGCGCCGACTTTACCTTATCTGCGTGCAAACGCGTGACCCAGGGCCTGCGACTATCTAAACTGCCGATCAGCTGCATAGCAATAAGCCATCTACGGGACGCCCATGGACCTAAGTCACCGCAACAATGTACATGTGATGGGCAACGGTCCCTCGACCCTGGTGTTTTCCCACGGTTTCGGTTGCAACCAGGCCATGTGGGATGCCCTGGCGCCGCACTTTCTCGACCGCTTTCGCGTGGTGCTGTATGACCTGGTTGGCGCCGGCCTGTCGGACCTGAGCGCGTTCGACAAAGCCAAATACAGCCGCCTGGATGGCTATGCCCATGACTTGAACGAGATTATCGACGCCTACGCCCAAGGCCCGGTGATTCTAGTGGGCCACTCGGTGAGCTCGATGATCGGCACTCTCGCTGATCGTTTCATCCCGGAACGCATTGCCGCGCATGTGATGATTGGCCCATCGCCGCGCTATATCGACACTGAGGAGTATGTCGGCGGTTTCAAGCACGATGACATCGACGACCTGCTCGACACCCTCGACAGCAACTACCTGGGCTGGTCCAGCGCCATGGCCCCGGTGATCATGGGCGCCCCGACGCAACCGCACCTGAGCGAGGCGCTCACCGACAGCTTCTGTCGCACCGAGCCGGACATCGCCAAGCAGTTCGCCCGCGTGACCTTCCTGTCGGATAACCGCCAGGATGTGTTCGGCCTGACCACCCCGGTGCTGATCCTGCAATCGACCGACGACCTGATCGCCCCCGTGGCCGTGGGTGAATACCTGCACACCGTATTACCTAACAGCACTTATTGCCTGGTCGAGAATGTCGGCCATTGCCCGCATATGAGCGCCCCCCAGGCGTGTGCCGCGGCGATGGACCGGTTCCTGGCCCCTTGGGCGGCTGCCGATGCCCGTTGACCCGCTGTTTGACAGCGCGGCCTGTGCCCTGGCGGTGACCCAGGAAGATGGCACGATCCTGCACGTCAACCCACGCTTGTGCGATTGGCTGGGCTTCACGGCGGCCCAACTGCTGGGCCGGCGTTTCCAGGACCTGCTGGCCATGGGCGGGCGGATTTTCTACCAGACGCACCTGGCGCCAATGCTGCGCATGCACGGCAGCGTCACCGAGGTGAAGCTCGACATCCGCCATTGCAACGGGCACAAAGTCACGGTCTTGCTCAATGCCAACCAGCGCCAGCAGCCGGCCGGCGTGGTGTATGACCTGGCGCTGTTCGGCACCACCGACCGTGACAAGTACGAGCGCGAACTGCTCAATGCGCGCAAGCAGGCCGAAGCCCTGCTGCAGGAAAAAACCGCCACGGAACTGGCCCTGCACCAGGCCCAGGCCGAGCTGAGCGAGGCCTACGCCATTGCCCAGCGCCGGGCGTTGTTTGCCGAACAGATGGTGGCGATTGTCAGCCACGACCTGAAAAACCCTCTGACGGCGATCCGCATGGCCGCCGACTTTCTCCAGCGCGGCGAGCGCACGGCCAAGGAGCGCCAGCTACTGGGGCACATCGGCCAGTCTTCCGAACGCGCCCATCGCATGATCGCCGACCTGCTGGACTTCACCCAGGCCCGGGTCGGCCAGGGCATTACCATCAAGCCGCAACCGCTGGACCTGCATAGCGTTATTCATCGCAGCGTCGACGAACTGCGGGTGGCCTTCCCCAAGGCCACGCTGGTGCATCACGCCGAGGGCCAGGGCGACGCCTGCCTGGACGCCGACCGTGTGCAACAGATGATCGGTAACCTGGTGGCCAACAGCGTGGCCTATGGCGACTTGCTGCAGCCGATTACCATCACCTCACGCCTGGGCGACAACACCTGCGCGGTTGCGGTGCACAACCACGGCCCGGCGATTCCGCAAACCCTGCTGGCCGGGTTGTTCGAACCCATGACCCGCGGCACCGACCAAGGCAGCGACGTGCGTAGCGTAGGCCTGGGCCTGTATATCGTGCGCGAACTGGCCAAAGTACATGGCGGCGACGTGGCGGTGAGTTCCTGTGCGAGTGCCGGCACCACGTTTACCGTGAAGTTCTAGTCCAGGTACGCGGTGCCCTGCATGATCGGCTCGACACGGCCGGTCAATATCACGCCGCCCTGCCCGTCCCATTGCACCGTGACCGCGCCACCGTCGCACTGGACTTCCACACGCTCATCGAGCAGCCCTCGCCGGATGCCGTTGACGACCGCCCCGCAACAGCATGAACCGGACCCCAGCGGCACACCGCCGCCACGCTCCCAGATGCGCAGGCGGATATGGCCGCGGTCCAGCACTTGCACGAAATGCACATTGGTCCTGGCCGGAAACAGCGGGTGAACTTCCAGGGTCGAGCCTATGGCCTCAATATCGAGCGCAGTCACATCCTCTACAAAAAACGTGCAATGCGGGTTGCCCATGCTGCACGCTGCCGGCTGGCCGTCGATAGGCAACACGCAGGTGTCCATCGCCTTGGCCAAGGGTACCGACGCCCAGCCCAGCGAGGGTGCGCCCATGTCCACCGACACCCGCTGCCCATCAGCACGTGTGCATGTCAGCAAACCGCGGTCGCTAAGCAGCACGATGGTCTCGGCGCCTGCCTCATGCATCAGGCGATCGGCCACGCCACGAGTCGCGCTGCCGCAGGTTTGCAGGCGTGTTCCGTCGGGGTTCCAGAACTGAACGCGCGCGGCGGCCTGCTCACAGTCGAGCACCACCGCCAGTTGATTGAAACCGATGCCGGTGCGGCGGTTACCCAGGTGGCGGGCAATCTGCGCATTAATGGGGTTATCCTCGCCACGGCGGTCGATGATAATGAAGTCATCGCCGTGGGCGTGCATCTTCACGAACGGCAGGGTCATGGGCGCTCCTGTGGGTGAAATGAATCACGCGGTTCTAATACCACTGTAGGAGCGAGCTTGCTCGCGAAAAACTCACAGGCACCGCGTTTATTCAGGCAGTACGCGTTTTGTTGGCGTTTTTCGCGAGCAAGCTCGCTCCTACATATGGGGTTGATGGGTCATGCTTATTGTATTCAGCGGCTTGCCTGGCAGTGGCAAGACCACGATTGCCAGGGAGCTGGCGCGACAGTTGGGCGCGGTTTACCTGCGTATTGATGTGATTGAGCAGGCGCTGCGGGAGGCTGCGGTGTTGGCGGGCGATGTGGGGGCCAGTGGCTACGGTGTGGCGAATGCGCTGGCGCTGAGTAACCTGCGCCTGGGACAGCGGGTAATCGCCGATTGTGTGAACCCGGTGAAGGAAAGCCGCGATGCCTGGCAAGCGGTGGCGACAGCGGCCCGCGTGGCATTGATCAATATCGAGGTAGTGTGTACCGATCAGCAGGCGCATCGGCGCCGAGTCGAAGGGCGTGTGGGCGATATTCCGGGGCTGGTGCCACCGACCTGGGAATCGGTACAGGTGCATGAGTATGAACGCTGGGAGGTACCACCGTTCAGGCTGGATACGGCGCAGATGACGCCGGCAGAGGCTGTCGCGGCAGCCTTGCTCCATATAGGCTAAACCCCACCTGTGGCGAGGGAGCTTGCTCCCGCTGGGGCGCGAAGCGGCCCCGCTCTTTGTGGGACTGCTACGCAGTCCAGCGGGAGCAAGCTCCCTCGCCACAATCTTTAGAAGTTACCGCGCAGCGCCTCAAGCCCGCCTTCGTAAATACCGGCAAACAATTCCTCGACTTGCGCATCGGTGGTGCCCGCTGCCGGCGTGAACACGCCGGACCAGGTCACTTTCGCCGAGGTGTCCGTCAACGCTTCCACCTGCAAGGTCGACAGGTAAGCACTCACCGGAAACGGCGACGCTTCAATGGTGTAGCTGTAGGTGCGCGCCACGTTGTCGAAAGTCTGCAAGCGCTCGACAATCGTGCCGCCGTCAGCGGCGGTCAGGTGACGCACACGGCCACCCTCGCTCGGCTCGCTCTTGGCAATCAAAGGCAGCCAGTCGGGCAGGCTGTTGAAGCCGCCAATCAGTTGCCAGACTTGGTCGGCCGACACCGCAATTTCAATCACAGAAGAAGCTGTTGCCACAATCAATACTCCAGTCAGGAAAAAATCAGATTGCCATGCTGTCGACAACGCCACCGTCGACCCGCAGCGCGGCACCGGTCGTCGCCGAAGACAGCGGTGAAGCAATGTACGCCACCAGGTTCGCCACTTCATCCACATTGGCCGCACGCTGGATGATCGAGGTGGGCCGCGCATGGCGCACAAACACATCTGCTTCGTCTCGGGCACTGCGCCCGGATTCGGCCGTGGCGTCCTTGAGCATGTGTTCCAGGCCATCGGTAAAGGTCGGCCCCGGCAAGATAGCATTCACCGTCACCCCAGTACCCGCCAGGCGCTTGGCCAGTCCGTGGGACACCGCCAGGTTGGCGCTTTTGGTCACTCCGTAGTTGATCATGTCAGCCGGCGTCGCCACGCCAGATTCCGACGACACGAAGATCACCCGACCCCAGCCCTGCTCGACCATACCCGGCACATAATGCCGCGCCAGGCGCACGCCGGAGATCACATTGACCTCATAGAAGCGCGCCCACTCACTGTCCGGCGCGTCGAAGAAATCCACCGCGTCGAAGATGCCCAGGTTGTTGACCAGAATGTCGGCGCGGGGTTCGGCGGCGAAGAGTTTCTGTGCGCCTTCAACGGTCCCGAGGTCGGCCACTAAACCACGCAGTTGAGCAGCGGGAATCGCCTGGCGAATGCTCGCCAAGGCGTCGTCCACCTTGCCTGCATCACGCCCGATCACCACCACCGTGGCGCCGGATTGCGCCAGGGCCTGGCTGATGCCCAGGCCGATACCGGCGGTGCTGCCGCTGACAATAGCCACTTTGCCGCTTACATCAATCTTCATGCTCAAGCTCCTTAACGTGAGAGAGGCAAAGGTGCACGGTCCGAGATCAAGCGGGCCTCGCGCAACGCTTGCCAGAAGGCTGCTGGAATCTGCTCAGACAACGCCGCGACGTCTTCGGCAATCCGCCCCGGACGACTGGCACCGGGAATCACCGCCGCCACCGCCGGATGCGCCAGTGAGAACTGTAGCGCAGCGGCCTTGATACTGACGCCAAACGTCTGGGCAATTGCCTTGATCTGCTCGACCTTGGCAATGATCGCCGGGCTGGCTTGCTGGTATTCAAAATGCGCACCGCCAGCGAGGATGCCGGAGCTGTACGGGCCACCGACGACGATCTCCACCTGCTGGGCGTGGGCCGCGTCCATCAGGCGCTGCAAGGCGCGGTCGTGGTCCAGCAGCGTATAGCGCCCCGCCAGCAGAAAACCATCAGGCTGGGCCTCGGTCAGGTCCAGGGTCAATTCGCAGGGCTCGACACGATTGACGCCCAGCCCCCACGCCTTGATCACACCTTGCTCGCGCAAACGGGTGAGTACTTTGAAGGCACCAGTGCGGGCCTGGTTGAAGTATTCCAGCCATTGGTCGCCGTAAAAATCCTGGGCGATGTCGTGAACCCACACGATGTCCAGGCGATCGGTTTGCAGGCGTGTCAGGCTGTCTTCAATGGAGCGCAGCGTGGCGTCGGCACTGTAGTCATTGAGTATTTTATTCGGGCGGCCGTGTTCGAATACGCCGCTTTTTTCCCCAAGGTCACGGGCGGTTTCTTCGACTTCATCCAGAATCACCCGGCCGACCTTGGTGCTGAGCACGTAGTCATCGCGGTGATAGTTGGACAGGGCCTGGCCCAAGCGGATTTCCGACAGGCCCGAGCCGTAGAACGGCGCGGTATCGAAGTAACGCACGCCCTGGCTCCAGGCGGCCTCGACGGTGGCCTGGGCTTCTTCTTCGGGGATAGCGCGAAACATATTGCCCAAGGGGGCGGTGCCAAAGCCCAGTACGCCGGGCAGTGTGTCTTTCAAGCTCATGGTGGTTCCTCAATCGGTGCGAGGTCGCTGTGACCGTTGAGCAGATGCTAGATTGCACTGATCAGACCGTCCAAGACATACTGCGACCAACTTGAGTCCTTGAAGGTCTTACATGATTGATCTACGCCAGTTGCGCTACTTCGAAGTGGTAGCCGAAGAAGAACACGTCGGCCGCGCCGCCGAGCGCTTGCACATTTCCCAATCGCCCCTGAGCCGGCAGATCGCCCAGCTCGAGGAACGCCTGGGCCTTACCCTGTTCGAACGCAGCCAGCAGCGTATCCGCTTGACCCGCGACGGCCAGACTTTCCTGGCCGAAACCAAGGCACTGCTGACCCACGCCAACCGCCTGGAGTCTCTGGGCAAGCGCCTGGGCCGCGGCGAAGAAGGCGGTTTGTGCATCGGTTATATCGAAAACGCCATGCACGCCGGTGTCTTGCCCAATGCCTTGCGCATACTGCGCGACGACCGGCCCGCCGTGCATATCAAGCTGTACAACCTGCCCTCCCTGGAACAACTGGAAGGTTTGCGCCAACGCAGCCTGGACATCGCCCTGGTGAGCGAACCACCTGCCGCCGACGACCCGGACCTGACCGCCTGGCAAGTCCTCGATGACCCGATGCTGCTGGCCCTGCCTGAACAGCATCCGCTGGTTCAACACCCTGAACTGTTGCCCGAACACCTGGCCGACCAACAATGGATCGGCGTGCAGCGCAAACCTGGCGCCAACCCGGCCGATGATTTCGTCGCCGCCTGCATCCGCGCCGGTTTCACCCCGCAGATCCCCATGGAGGCCAGCGAGCCCTTTACTGCATTGGGCCTGGTCGCGTCGGGGCTAGGGGTGGCGATGGTGCAAAAGGGCCTGAGCCGCAACGCTCCACCGGGCGTGGTATTGCGCGAACTGCCGTGGCTGGCCTACACCACACCGCTGTGGGCGGCCTGGCACCGCGTCAACTTGAGGCCGTTGGTGGAAACCTTTCGCAAAGTGCTGACCGACTGATCGTTCCCACGCTCCGGTGATCGTTCCCACGCTCCGCGTGGGAATGCATCCCATGACGCTCCGCGTCACTAAACGGCGGGACGCGGAGCGTCCGCGGCGGCGTTCCCACGCAGAGCGTGGGAACGATCAATCAGAGTGCTTCGCGCAACCGATACCACAACATCCCCAACGCCAGCAGCGGCGAGCGCAGCGCCTTGCCACCGGGAAAGGTCATGTGCGGCACCTGGCTGAAAATATCCAGGCCCTGGCTTGCACCCGCGTGTATCCCTTCGGCCAGCAACCGTGCGCACCAGTGCGTCACGTTCAAGCCGTGGCCGGAATAGCCTTGGGCATAGAACACGTTGGGGTACTGCTTGAGGCGCCCGACCTGGGGAAAACGGTTGGCGGTGATGCCAATCTTGCCGCCCCACTGGAATTCGATAGCCGTGTTGGCCAACTGCGGGAACACCTTGAGCATTTTCGGGCGCATGTACGCGGCGATGTCCTGGGGATCGCGCCCCGAGTAGTGGCAGGCGCCACCGAACAACAGACGCCGGTCGGCGGTCAGCCGGTAGTAATCCAGGCCGACTTTCTGGTCGCACAGCGCCAGGTTCTGTGGGATCAACTGCTGGGCCACGGGCTCAGGCAGAGGCTCGGTGGCGATGATGTAGCTGCCCGCCGGCAGTACCTTGCCGCTCAAGCGCGGCTCCAGCTCTTCAAGATGGGCATTGCATGCCAGCACCAGGTTGGCTGCGCGCACGCTTCCGCCTGTGCAGCGCACCCGCACCGTTTCGCCATGGATCAGTTCCAGCGCCGGGCTGTGCTCAAAGATGCGCACCCCGAGGGCCTCGGCCGCCTGCGCTTCACCCAATATCAGGTTGAGCGGGTGCAGATGCCCGGAACCCATGTCGACCAGGCCGCCGGCATACATAGCAGAGCCCACCACCTGTGCCATGTCTTGTGGGCCGACCAGCCGCGTTTCATGGGCATACCCCACGGCCGCCAGGTGCGCCTGTTCGCCGTTGAACGCCGCGAACTGCGCCGGAGTATTGGCGAGTTCGCAAAAGCCCCAGCGCAGGTCACAGTCGATGCCGTGCTCGGCAATGCGCTGGCCCACCAGGGCGACCGAGTCGATACCGGCCCGCTCCATATAGCGCACGCCCTCCTCGCCCACGTATTTGGCAAACCCGGAGACATCATGGCCAATGCCACGGATCAATTGCCCACCGTTGCGCCCGCTGGCGCCCCAACCGATGCAGCGCGCTTCCAGCAGCACCACCGAGAGCCCGCGCTGGGCCAGTTCGATGGCGGTGTTGACCCCGGTAAAGCCGCCGCCGATCACACACACGTCGGCGCTCAGGTCTGCCTCAAGTGCGGGCCGCTGCGCCATGGCATTCGCCGAAGCGCGGTAATAGGACGGGGCGTGTTCATTGGGCTGCATCATCGGTTGGACTTCACTTTGCTCCAGGCGCGGGTCATCACGCGCATGGTCGCCGGCGTAGGCGTGGTGGAGATATAGAGTTTGTCGAGTACGTCCTGGGGCGGGTACACCTCAGGATTGTTCACCAGCTCCGCAGGCATGAACGGCTTGGCGGCCGGGTTGGCGTTGGCATAGCCCACCGAGGCGCTGACCTTGGCAATCACCTCAGGCTCAAGCAGGTCGTTGATGAACGCATGGGCTTCTTTAGGGTTGCTCGCATCGGCCGGAATCGCCAACAGGTCGAACCACAGGTTGGAACCTTCCTTGGGGATCGAGTACGCAATGTTCACCCCGTTCTTGGCTTCCTTGGCGCGGTTGGCGGCCTGGAACACGTCGCCGGAATAACCGAAGGCCACGCAGATATTGCCGTTGGCCAGGTCCGAGATGTACTTGGAAGAGTGGAAATAGGTGATGTACGGCCGCAGCGTCAGCAGCTTGGCTTCGGCCTCCTTGTAGTCCTCGGCATTCTCGCTGCGTGGGTCCTTGCCCATGTAGTTGAGGATCGCCGGGAACAGCTCATCCGCTGAATCGAGGAAGGCCACGCCGCACTCGTGCAACTTCTTGATATTTTCCGGTTCAAACAGCACCGCCCACGAATCGATGCGGTCGATACCCAGCACTTGTTTGACCTTGTCGACGTTGTAGCCAATGCCATTGGTGCCCCACAGGTATGGCACCGAGTGCGCATTACCGGGGTCGTTCTGTTCCAGTAACTTGAGCAGCTTGGGGTCCAGGTTCTTGAAGTTGGGCAACTGCGCACGGTCAAGCTTGAGGAACGCACCGGCCTTCACCTGGCGTGCCAGGAAATGGTTGGACGGCACCACCACGTCATACCCTGTGCGCCCGGCCAGCAACTTGCCCTCCAGGGTTTCGTTGGAGTCGAACACATCGTAGATCACCTTGATGCCGGTCTTGGCCTGGAAGTCCGCCAAGGTGGTCTCGCCAATGTAATCGGTCCAGTTGTAGACACTTACCGTCGGCGCCGCCTGGCCGGCACTGCTGAACGCCGCGACCAGGGCCAGTGGAAGAAGCTTGTTCACAAGACGCATATCGTCACCCCTCTTATGCTTGTTTTCAGACGCTCAACAGCAGGAACTCACGCTCCCAGGAACTGATCACCCGCTTGAAATTCTCATGCTCGGCACGCTTGACCGCGACATAGCCGCGCACGAACTTCTCCCCCAGGTACTGCTTGACCGTGTCGCAATCCTCCATGCGCGCCAGCGCATCTTCGAGGGTGAACGGCAGGCGCAGGTTGCGGCGTTCATAGGCGCGGCCTTCCACTGGGGCACTGGGTTCGATGTGCTCGATCATGCCCAGGTAGCCACACAACAAGCTGGCAGCAATCGCCAGGTAAGGATTGGCATCGGCGCCCGGCAGGCGGTTTTCCACGCGCATCGCCTCCGGGCTGGAAGTGGGCACGCGCAAGCCGACGGTGCGGTTCTCTTCGCCCCATTCGACGTTGACCGGCGCCGAGGTATCGGGCAGGAAGCGGCGGAACGAGTTCACATTGGGCGCGAACATCGGCAACAGCTTGGGGATGTACTTCTGCAAGCCGCCGATGTGATGCAGGAACAACGGGCTCATGTTGCCGTCGGCATCGACGAACACCGGTTTGCCGGTGGCAATCTCCACCACGCTCTGGTGCAAATGCATGGCGCTGCCCGGTTCGTCGGCCACTGGCTTGGCCATGAAGGTGGCGGCCACGTTGTGCTTGAGGGCGGCCTCGCGCAAGGTGCGCTTGAACACCGTGATCTGGTCGGCCAGGTCCAGGGCGTCGCCATGACGGAAGTTGATTTCCATCTGCGCGGGGCCGTCTTCGTGGATCAGCGTATCCAGGTCCAGGCCCTGGGCTTCGCACCAGTCATAGACATCTTCGAACAGCGGGTCGAATTCGTTGGCGGCATCAATGGAAAACGACTGGCGCCCGGTTTCGGCGCGGCCCGAGCGGCCGATGGGAGTTTTCAACGGAAGGTCCGGATCTTCGCAGCGCTGGGTCAGGTAGAACTCCATTTCCGGCGCGACAATCGGCTGCCAGCCTTGGTCGGTGTAGAGCTGCAGGACTTTCTTCAACACATTGCGCGGCGACAGTTCGATGGGGTTGCCCTGCTTGTCGAAGGTGTCGTGGATCACGATGGCGGTGGGCTCGATGGCCCAGGGCACCACGTAGGTGGCGTTGGCGACCGGGCGGCAGATCATGTCGATATCGGCCGGGTCCAGCAGGTCGTAGTAGATATCGTCGTCGACAAAGTCCCCGGTTACCGTTTGCAGCAACACACTTTCCGGCAGGCGCATGCCTCGCTCATGCAGGAACTTGTTGGTGGGTGCGATCTTGCCGCGTGCGATGCCAGTCAAGTCACTGATCACGCATTCGACTTCGGTAATCTTGTGTTCTTTCAGCCAGGTGGACAGCTGATCGAAGGGGGCGTTCATAAGGACCTCGTCTTGGGTGGGATGCGACGCCGGCTTGTACTCCCAGCGCATTGAGGTCTATCTTGGGCCAGCCTTGAAACGGCATCTATCCACTTTGCACGCGGCACAACGCACCAATAGAGTGCGCACGGATCACCATGACACAGGCAACCGCTTTGCGCGTACAGGCCTTCGCCACCGGCGATGTGGCCGCCCAATGCAGTGCGACACCCGGCTGGGTGCAGCAGTACCAGCAGATGTCCCCCGGGCATTTTGCCGGGCGGGTGCGCTACCTCGACCTGCACGGGGTGCAGGTGTACGAAGAGTGCATGAACACCCGGGTGGAGCAGCATTTCAACGCACCTGCCGGCGCCCTGGCGTTTTGTTTCGACGCCAGTGACAACGCGCTGTACCTGCTCAATGGCGAAAGCCGCAACACCTGGATCACCCCGGTAAACTACCGCGAAGTGGCCGTGGTGTTCGGCCCGCAGTTCGTCCAGCGCCAGGGCCTGGATATAGCCAAACTCGAAGGCTTGTTCATGGCACCGCTGACCTGTCGGCAAAATGCGCTGTTCACTCGCTGGCTGAGCGGCACCCTTACGCGCCTGTCGGCACTGACCGACCCCATCAGCCGCGATGCCCTCACCCAGCAACTGCTCGACGACTGCCTGTTTATCCTCGACAACGCCTGCGTGTGCCTGGACGGCAGTTCACTGCAAAAGCGCAGCGAAGAACGCCAATTGATGGCGCGCATCGGCGAATGGGCGGCGGATGCGCCGGATGAAACCGCCAACCTGTTGGAACTGGCGCAGATTGCGGGGGTGCCGTTGCGCCAATTGCAGCAAGGGTTCAAGACCTACACAGGGATGAGCCCGGCGCAGTGGTTGCGGTTGCGCCGCTTGAACGGGGCGCGGCGGGAGTTGCTGAGCACGACCGACACCACGGTGGCCGAGGTCGCGATGAATTGGTCGTTCTGGCATTTGGGGCGGTTTTCAAACAGCTACCGGGCGCTTTTTCAGGAGCTGCCCAGCGAAACCCTGAAACGCTCCAGCTGAAAAAACACCCTTGACCTTGTGGGAGGGACAGGCCAAACCGTCCCTCCCTTGAACCTCAATCAGGGCTGCGCTTTCAAAAAGGTGGAGATCAGTTGATTGACCTGCTCCGCCGCCTCCAGCTGCACCATATGCCCCTGCCCCGGCAATACATGCACCTGAGCCTGCAGCCCTTGGGCGTGGCTTGCCGGGATGATCGCATCGTCACTGCCCCAGATCACCAGGCTCGGCTGGCGGCCCACCTCGCTGCGAAGATCCAGCATCTGCCGCCCGCCATCGAACAGCTTGTGATCGAGTTGGCGCAACGCTTGATCCACCCCTTCCAGGCGCTTGAATTTGAGCATGTCCTCCAGCATCTGCCGCGTCACCAGCGCAGGGTTACTGAACAGTTGAGTCAATGGCGGCTTGAGCGCGTTACGGTTGTTGGCTTCGACAAAACCTCGCAGGTAATCGCCGTTGATATCGGCACCCAGACCGGCGCTGGCGATCAAGGTGATGGAGGCGATACGTGCAGGCGCCAGGCTGGCGACGGTGAGGGTCACCAGCCCACCCATGGAGTGGCCGGCCAAATGCACACGGTCGAGCGCCAGGTGGTCGAGCAATGCCAGTACGGCATGACTGAGTTCGGCAGCGTCTCCCGTTTGCAGAGACTTGCCCGACTCCCCGTGCCCCGGCAGGTCCAGGGCAATCACCCGGCGTTCGGCGGCCAGGGCCGGTTGATTGAACAGCCAGTTGTTCAGATCGCCCCCGAAGCCGTGCACCAACACCAGCGGCGTGCCGCCCTCGCCCATGTCCAGATAACGCAGCAAGCGCCCGCCTACCTCGACTTTTTGTGCGCTGGGGCCGGCCTCTTCGGCTTCGGCGGCACTGGAGACGAACCCGGCGTTGAAGCGTTCGATCACGCTATCGATTTCAGCCTCTGTCGCCTCGCCGTCCACCACAATTCCCAGTAGAGCGCCCACCGGCAGGGTTTCATCACTGAGCGCCAGTACCCGACGCAGCACGCCGCTAAAAGGCGCCTCGACACTGCTGGAGATCTTGTCGGTCTCCACGTCCAGCACTTCCTCGCCCTTTTCCACTCGGTCGCCGGGTTGTTTGAGCCAGACATCGATGCGACCCTCGGTCATCGACAGGCCCCATTTGGGCATGGTCAGGGTATGAATCATGCGGAAGTCCTCTTGTCGGCGATCTTCATCACGGCGGCCTCGATCTTCGCGGCGTTGGGGATGTACAGGTCTTCCAGAGCATCGGAAAACGGCACCGGGGTGTGCGGCGCGGTGACCATCTCGATGGGAGCGCGCAGGAAAGCGAACCCCCGCTGGGCCACCAGGGCACTGATGTCGGTGGCGACCGAGCAGCGCGGGTTGGATTCGTCGATCACCACCAGGCGCCCGGTTTTCTCGACGCTTTCAAGGATGCTGTCTTCATCCAGCGGGCTGGTGGTGCGCAGGTCCAGCACTTCACAATCAATGCCTTGACGCGCCAGGTTGGCCGCAGCCTCCAGGGCGATATGCAGCATGCGGCCGTAGGTCACCAGCGTCACATCCTTGCCCTCACGCACAAAGTTGGCTTCGCCAAACGGGACCGTGTACAGCTCTTGCGGTACGTCGCCCTGCATGCCGTAGAGCATTTTGTGCTCCAGGAAAATCACCGGGTCATTGTCGCGGATTGCCTGGATCAACATGCCCTTGGCGTCGTAGGGCGTGGCCGGGCATACCACCTTGAGGCCGGGGATATGCGTCCACATGGAGGTGAGCATTTGCGAATGCTGGGCAGCCGCCCGCAAACCGGCGCCGTACATGGCACGGATCACCAGCGGTGTAGTGGTTTTGCCACCGAACATATAGCGGAACTTGGCAGCCTGGTTGAGCAACTGGTCCAGGCAGCAGCCGATGAAGTCGACGAACATCAATTCGCATACTGGGCGCATGCCACGGGTAGCGGCGCCCACCGCCATGCCCACGTAGCCGACCTCAGACAACGGTGCGTCCAGCACGCGCCCGGGAAATTGCGGGTGCAAGCCCTTGGTCACGCCGAGCACGCCGCCCCATGCGTCCTGCTCACCGGGGGAACCGGTGCCACCGGCCACATCCTGACCGATGATGAATACGCTCTGGTCACGGCCCATCTCTTGAGCCAAGGCCTCATTGATCGCCTGCTGATAGCTGATTTTACGAGCCATTAGATTCTCTCCACGTCTTGTTTTTATAGGGTTGGTATCAGCGGTAGGCCACGTAAACGTCGCTTAGCAGGTCGGCGGCCTGGGGCTTGGGATCGGTTTTGGCCAGGCGCACGGCGTCTTCGATCAACTGAGCCACTTCACCGTCGATGCGCTCGAACTGCGCTGCGTCCAGCCAGCCTTCGGCATTGCAGCGCTGACGGAACAAGGCCAGGCAATCGGCGCTTTCGCGCAGGTTTTTCACTTCGTCAGCGCCGCGATAGGTTTGCGCATCGCCCTCGAAGTGCCCGTAGAAACGGCTCAGCTTGACCTCGACCAGTGTCGGCCCGTCGCCTTGGCGCGCCCGCTCCACAGCAACGCCGAGCGCTTCATGCACAGCGAAAAAATCATTGCCGTCGACGATCACCCCCGGCATACCAAACCCGGCGGCGCGCTCGGCGATGTCTTTGCATGCCACCGACCAACCGGCGCCAGTGGCCTCGGCATAACCGTTGTTTTCGGCGACAAACAGACACGGCAGCTGCATGATCGACGCCAGGTTCATCGCTTCGAACACGGCACCTTCGTTGGAGCCACCGTCGCCAAAAAACGCCACTGCCACGCCCTGGCTCCCCTTGAGTTTGGCAGCCAGCGCCGCCCCCGCGGCCAACGGTGCGCCGGCACCGACAATGCCGTTGGCGCCGAGCATGCCTTTCTCCTGGTCGGCGATGTGCATGGAGCCGCCCTTGCCGCCACACACGCCGGTTTTCTTGCCATAGATTTCGGCCATCATGCCGAACACGTCGACGCCCTTGGCGATGCAGTGTCCGTGGCCGCGGTGGTTGGACGCGATGCAATCATCGTCATTGAGATGCGCCATGACACCAGCGGCGCAGGCTTCCTGACCGGCATACAGGTGAACGAAACCGGGGATCTCGCCGGTGGCGAACTCCACATGCAGGCGTTCTTCGAAATCGCGGATGGTGCGCATCACGGTGTAGGCATGCAGTAACTGATCGGTGCACAGGTGGGTGGACATCTTGTTGTTCTCCAGGTTGTCTCGACGCACAAAAGACTGGCTGCAGCCAGTGCCAAGCTGTTCAGCACAGCTTGTGCCAACCGTCGAAAAAACCTGGCAAAGCCTTGATCCAGAGCCGCGCCACACAGCGATGCCCAGGCAAGTGGTCGGCTAAATGTGAGACGCAACCACGCAGTTCGACCCTTGAGTCTCAGCGGCATGAGACGCAGCGTCTCAATGCAGGCGTTGGTCAGGGTGCCCTTGTCCGTGGGCGCACATGCGCGCTTAATGACGCGCATAACAACAAAGCTTGAGAACCGGAGGCTTTATGCTCGCCATGAACTCCAGGGAGCATGTCGACTGTGTCAGTCGCGTGGTCCGCAATGCCGAGCGCCTGCCCCAGGCGCCCGTGCCGTCGCTGATCTTCGATTCGTGGCGGCGGTCCATGGAGCAACACCGCCTGGACCCCGGCTCCCTGCAAGGTCCACGTATCCTCAGCGAACCCTTGCTCAAGGAATGCCGCGAGCGCGCCGAGCTGTTCATGCGCATCGCCGGCGAAGAAGTCGCACAGTTGCACCATCGCGTGCGCCATGCCGACTACTGCGTGATGCTCACCGACGCCCAGGGCCAGACCATCGATCACCGTGTCGATGCGAGCATTCGCACCGACTGCCGCAAGGCCGGCCTTTACCTGGGCACCTGCTGGTCGGAAGCCGAGGAAGGCACCTGCGGCGTGGCCACGGTGCTGACCAGTAAAACAGCGGTGACGGTGCACAAGCGTGATCACTTTCGCGCAGCGTTTATCGGCCTGACGTGTTCGGCTGCGCCCATCTTCGACCCGCAGGGCCACCTGTTGGGTGTGCTGGATGTCTCGGCGCTCAAGTCGCCGGATGACCGCGGCAGCCAGCACCTGATACGGCAGATGGTGGCGCAGAGCGCCCAGGCCATCGAAAACGCTTTTTTCATGCACAGCGCCCGGCAGCACTGGGTATTACAAGCCCATAGCACTCCAGGCTTTGTCGACAGCCAACCCGACCTGCTGCTGGCCTGGGACCAGGACGGACGTCTGCACGCCTTGAACAGCAAGGCGCGTCAAGCCCTGCGCTTGCGCTTTGGCCAGCTGCCTGAGCATATCGGCGAAGTGTTCGATGTGGATGCATTGCGTGCAGCCACTGATCAGTCAACCCGGCAGTTGCACTGGCTGGGCAAGCCCGACGCGGTACACGTGAGGGTCAATGCACCCCGACGCCCCTCGGTTCGGGCGCTGCCAGAGACTCAAGTCGACCCGCGGATCCAGGAGCACCTGCGCTTGGCTGCGCGGGTCAAGGACCGCAACCTGCCCGTGCTGGTGCAAGGTGAAACCGGCGTCGGCAAAGAAGTCTTCGCCCGCCAGTTGCATGAGCACAGCACGCGCCGGGACGGGCCGTTTGTGGCGGTGAACTGCGCGGCGATTCCCGAAAGCCTGATTGAAAGCGAGCTGTTCGGCTATTCGCCCGGCGCCTTCACCGGAGCGTCCAGCAAAGGCATGAGCGGGCTGCTACTGAAAGCCGACGGCGGTACGTTGTTCCTCGACGAAATCGGCGATATGCCGCTGGCGTTGCAGACACGGTTGCTGAGGGTGCTGGCCGAGGGTGAAGTCGCGCCGTTGGGCGCAGCGAAAACCCGCGTGGTGAACATTCAGGTGATCTGCGCCAGCCACCGCGATTTGGCGGCGCTGGTCAGCGCGGGCCGATTCCGTGAAGACCTGTACTTTCGCCTGGGTTGTGCGCGCTTCTGCCTGCCGCCGTTGCGCGAACGCACCGATAAGCTGGCCCTGATCAATCGGCTGTTGGAGCAAGAGGCGCGTAACAGTGGCGTGTCGTTGGGCATCGGCCAGGCCACACTGCAATTGCTACTGGGTTATGCGTGGCCGGGCAATGTGCGGCAACTGCGGCATGTGCTGGCGTACGCCTGTGCGGTGTGCGAAGGCACTACGCTGCAAGTGGTGGATTTGCCGATTGAAATCCGGGGCGAGCAGCCTCAAGGGCTGGAAGAGCAAAGCGCCAGCCCCGAGCGTCAAATGGTTCTGGATGCGTTGATTCGCCATCGCTGGAAACCCTCGCCTGCGGCACAGGCCCTGGGGATTTCAAGGGCAACCCTGTACCGACGCGTGAACCAACTGGGTATTGATATGCCCGGCAAAACCCACTGATACAAGGGGTCGACTCCCACGCAGGCGAGTCGACCACGCTGTCAGCGGTAGACCAGGCCACCGTCGATCAACGGCGCCTGCCCGGTCATATAGTCTGCGTCCGGGCCTGCCAGAAATGCCACAAACCCCGCCACATCCTCCGGCGTTTGCGCACGGCCCAAGGCAATCCCATCCACGTACTGCTTGTAGGTTGCCCCCACCTGCGCCCCGGTAATCTCGGCCATGCGCTTGTCGATCTCAACCCACATATCGGTGCCCACCACACCGGGGCAATAGGCGTTTACCGTGATCCCCGCGCTCGCCAGTTCCTTGGCCGCCGCCTGGGTCAAGGCGCGCACCGCGAATTTGCTCGCCGAGTAGACCCCTAACAGCGCAAAGCCTTCATGCCCTGCGATTGAACAAGCATTGATGATTTTGCCCTTGTGCTTGAGCGCCTTGAATTTGTTGGCGGCCGCCTGGATCCCCCACAGCACGCCCTTGACGTTGATATCCAGGGTGCGCTCGACCTGCTGCGGGCTGACATCGAGCAATGAGTCGATCTGCGCCACTCCGGCGTTATTGACGATGATGTCGAATCCGCCCAGCGTCTGGTGGGCATGCTCTACCGCAGCCGTCACCTGTTCGCGTCTGGATACATCAGCGATGAACACAGAGGCTTTGCGGCCGGTGGCGACGATTTCGGCGGCCACGGCGTTGAGCTTGGCGCCGTCAATGTCCACCAACGCGACATCGGCGCCGTCCTGTGCAAGGCGCATGGCAATAGCCCGGCCTATGCCCTGCCCGGCGCCGGTGACCAGCGCGACTTTACCTGCGATACCCATGACAATCTCCTGAAACGATGAGGGGAGCCTTGTCTATCGCAAGCCGGCGCCTGGCTGTCGAGCCGCAACAGGATCGGCATCGGAGCTGAGACGGGTTGTCTCGCCGTGCGAACCTTGCGCGAAAGCTTGTAAAAGGCCGCGCTTATGCCTAGCTTAGGCGCCCCCCGCCCAGCGCTTTAAGGCCTTGCCCCATGGTTTTGCGTTTTCGCCCCGTCGTCACTTCACGTTTCGCCCTCGGCCTGTTGCTCAGTGGCGGCATCGGCAGCAGCCTGGCCGCCGAGATCGAGTTGCCGACGGTAAAGGTCCAGGGCCAGGATGAGTCGGGCTACCGCAGTGAAACCGCGTCGGTGGGCGGCTTTGATGAAGCGCCGCTGTTGGACACCCCCGCCTCGATCACCGTGATCAACGCCGCGCTGATCAAGGACCAGCAGGCACGCTTGCTCAGTGAAGTGCTGCGCAACGATGCCTCAGTGGGCGACAGTTATGCGCCTATCGGTTATTACGAGAATTTCGTGGTGCGTGGCTTTTCGCTGAACGCGGCCAGCAGTTACAAGATCAATGGGCGCACCATCACCGGCGAGCAGAACGTCGCGCTGGAGAACAAGCAGCAGGTGGAAGTGCTCAAGGGCCTGGCGGGTTTGCAGAGCGGCATTTCCGAGCCTAGCGGGGTGATCAACTACGTGACCAAACGCCCCCAGGATGTGCGCTCGGTGACGGTGTCCACCGATGATCGCGGCAGCGGTTATATCGCCACCGATGTCGGCGGCTGGTTTGGCAGCGAGCAGCAGTTCGGCCTGCGTGCCAACGTCGCCCATGAAGACCTCAATGCCTATGTGGAACACGCCAACGGCCAGCGCGATTTCGTGTCCCTGGCCTTTGACTGGAACATCAGCCCCGACGCCGTGCTGCAACTGGACGCCGAATACCAGAACAAGCAACAGCGTTCGGTACCGGGGTATCAACTGCTGGGGGGCACCGAAGTGCCCCACGGTGCTTCACCGAAGAAGCTGTTGGGGCACCAGACGGGCGGCAAGCAGGTCGGGATTGATTCGCTGAACCTCAACGGCAAGTTCGAGTACCGTTTCAGCGATCAGTGGAAAGGCAGTGTCAGCGCGGCGCGTAGCAAGGTGGTGATTGATGACTACAGCTCGTTTGCCTGGGGTTGCTATGGTTCGGCCAGTTGCAGTGCCGCCAGCGTGCCGAACTACTTCAGCCCCGAAGGCAATTACGACGTCTACGACTACCGCAGCCCGGACGACACTCGCCGCGACGACGAAATCCAGGCGGCCATGACCGGCCTCTTCGACACTGCCGGCATCGGCCATGAACTGACCTTTGGCAGCAGCGCGTTTCGCCGAGTGATCGACAAACGCAAGTCGGTCAACGAATTCATCGGCACCGCCAATATCAACGAAGAGGTGCCGAGCTTTCCCCCGACCGACAAGCCGTTGAACGACAGCCACCGCAACCTCGACAGCCGCCAGTACGGGCTGTTCGTCACCGACCGCATCCGCTTCAACGAGCACTGGCAAACCATCCTCGGCGGCCGTGAAGTGCGCCTGGACGAAAAAGCCTTCGACAGCGTCACTGGCAACCAGACACGCCACACCCAACAGTACGTGTTCCTGCCCCAGGCCTCGTTGTTCTACAAGCCAGTGGACAACGTTTCGCTGTACACCAGCTACAGCAAGGGACTGTCCCTGGGCGGCACCGCGCCGTGGTTTGCAAACAATGCCGATGAAACACTCGCCCCCACCGTCTCGCGCCAGATCGAAGCCGGAGTGAAATACGACTGGCGCCGTATCAGCTTCGCCGCCGCTGTGTTCCAGACGCGCCAGGCTTACCAATACGCCAAGCCCGAAGGTGGCACGTTCAACTACGTGCAGCAGGGCCAGCAAAAAAACACCGGGATTGAATTGTCCGCCAACGGCTGGGCCACCGACCGTCTGCAGATCGCCACCAGCGTGGCCGCGATCCGAGCGCGGGTGAGCGGCAGCGGCACGCAGGAATACGAAGGCCATCAGGCGATCAACGTGCCCAAGCTGCGCGCCAGTCTTTACGCCGACTACGCCCTGCCCTGGGTCAACGGCCTGGCGGTATTGGGCGGCGTGCAATACAGCGCCAAGAAGTCCGCCAATCGCACCGGCAACGTGGAAGTGGGCGACTACGCGGTGGTCAACGTCGGTAGCCGCTACACCACCAAGGTCGATGGCTACGAGACCGTGTTTCGCCTGAGCGTCGATAACCTGTTCGACAAGCGCTACTGGCGCGACGCCGGCGAATACATGGGCGATGACTACCTGTTCCAGGGCGCACCGCTGACGGCGCGCCTGAGTGCTTCAGTAAACTTCTGAACCCCCGACTCTGTGGCGAGGGAGCTTGCTCCCGCTGGGGTGCGTAGCGCCCCCAAAAAGCCGGCTCCAGCTTCGCTGTCGAGCGGGAGCAAGCTCCCTCGCCACAAAAAGCAGCAACTCTCTGATCGTTACTTGGGCATCTTGCGAAAGCCCACCGCCAGGCGGTTCCAGCTGTTGATGGTGGCGATGGCGACGCTCAGGTCCACTTGTTCCTGGGGGCTGAACTGCGCAGCCAGGGCGTTGAAGTCTTCGTCGGGGGCGTGGGTGTGGCTGAGCAGCGTCAGGCTTTCGGCCCAGGCCAGCGCGGCGCGTTCACGTGGGGTGAAAAATGGCGTTTCACGCCAGGCCGACACGGTGTACAGGCGCCGTTCGGTCTCGCCGCCCTTGCGCGCATCGGCGGTGTGCATGTCGAGGCAGAACGCGCAGCCGTTGATCTGCGATACGCGCAAGCGCACCAGTTCCAGCAGTGGCAGTTCGATGGAGAGTTTGCCCACCGCCGCTTCCAGGGCGAGCATGGCTTTCATGGCGTCCGGGGAGGCGGTATAGAAATCGGTACGGGTTTGCATGGTGAATCTCCAGAACGTTGGGATAGGTGCGCAGAGTAGTCAGCGCAGCGTTCTGGAGAAATAGCCAATCCGGGCGAAGAACAGGTGACCAATCTACAGACCGCGGTTCCTCAGCCACTGGATGAAGCCCTTCTTGACCGGTACCACGGGCGCGTCTTCGGTCAGGGCCTGGGCGGCATGGCGGCGGAAGTCCAGCAGCGCCTTCATGGCTTCGCCGATATCATGCCGGGCGTCCAGGCACGGCTTGAGGTATTCATTTTCGATGCGGTAGAGCGTGCAGTAGGTCTTGGCCGAAAAATCCGCCAGCGCCGCCTGGTCGGAGAGAATGCCGGACTCACCGATCACCTCCCCAGGGCCCATGCGCCCAGCCTCGAACTTGTGCCCGTCCTTGATCAACAGCACCGAGACCACGCCGGACTCGATGATAAACAGGTGATCGCTGACCTCCCCCGCCGCCAGGATCATCTCACCGGCGCGGTAGGTGTGCAGGGTCATGTTCTGGCTGAAGGTGTCTTTTTCTTCCTGGCGCAAGGTGGAGAAGATCGTCGAGCGCTCCAGCAAGGCGCGGGCGCCAGACACCGCAGGCGGCGTGCTGCCTTCGGTGGCGGACAACAGCCCCACGCCCGCCGCCTGCAAATGCCGGTAGGCCAGGTCGTAAAGCTGGTTGCGGGTTTCGCGCTTGAGGCCCATGGCCGGCACAAAGCCGCTGATCTCATATTCCACGCCACTGCCGGTGGACGCCTTGAACGCGACGCTGGGCGCCGGCTGGGCCAGCAACGGCCGGCAGCCCTGCATCGCACGCTCCAGCGCTTCGATCACGGTTTGCGGGCGCGCATGGGGGCTGACTTGCAGGCTGACCGCCAGGCCGAACATGTCCGCCGGACGCGAGAAGTTGATGATCTTGGCCTTGGCCGCCAGGGAGTTGGGGATCACCGCCAGGCTGCCCTGGGAGGTTTGCAGGCGCGTGGCGCGCCAGTCGATATCGGTGACACGGCCTTCGGTGCCGTCGATGGAGATCCAGTCATCGATCTGGTAAGGCTTGGTGGTATTGAGGACGATCCCGGAAAACACATCGCTCAGGGTGCTTTGCAAGGCCAGGCCGACGATGATCGCCACGGCGCCGGAGGTGGCCAGCACGCCCTTGACCGGCAGGTCGAGCACGTAGGCCATGGCGGCGATGATCGCAATGAGGAAAATCACTGCGCCCATCAGGTCCTGCAACAAACGCCCGGTATGGCCGACCCGCTGCATCATCACCGCGCCGAGCAATACCGTGAGGGTGCGCGCGGCGAACAACCACCAGCCGATCTGCAGCGCCGTGGCGGCCAGATGCAAGGTGGTGTCATCGGCATAGGGCGCCGCTTGCATGGGGTTCATGCCGTCGTTGAACAACACGGCACTGAACACCGCGAAAATCACCAGCCGCGCTGCGAGTTTCCAGTTAGCCAGGTTGGCGGAAATAAGGCGCCACACGGCGATGTCGATCAGGATCAACGCCACGGCGCACAGCATCGGGTGATCAGCGATAAATGAGGGCATCCAGGCGACTCCAGGGCGAATGCCGAGAAGATCGCATGAAATCAGAAACCTGGAAACAAAATGTAGGAGCGAGCTTGCTCGCGAAAAACCACAACGATAACGCGTGCTGTCTGATTGAACGCGGTATGTTGAAGTTCTTCGCGAGCAAGCTCGCTCCTACAGGGAGTGGCGGTGAACCGTCAGGCGTGCATTTGCCCGAACTGGCCCGACTGAAAGTCGGCAAATGCCTGGTGAATCTCCTGCTCGGTGTTCATCACGAACGGACCGTGCCCGACGATGGGCTCGTCGATGGGTTCGCCGCTGAGCAGCAGCACCTTGGCGTCGTCGTTGGACTCCAGGGTCAGTTGCTTACCGTCGCGCTCGAACAGGGCCAATTGCCCCTGGCGTGCGACTTCTTCGCCATTGATCAACAACGTGCCGCTGAGCACCACCAAGGCGGTGTTACGCCCGGCGTGCAGGTCCAGCGTGACCGCTTTACCGGCGTTGAGGCGCAAGTCCCATACGTCTATCGGAGTGAAGGTGCGGGCCGGGCCTTGAGTACCGGCAAATTTCCCGGCGATCAGGCGCAGGTGGCCGGCGTCGTTTGCCAATGGCAGCACCGGAATGTCGCCATCGACGATGGTCTGGTAACCGGCATCCGCCATTTTGTCCTTGGCCGGCAGGTTGACCCACAGTTGCACCATCTCCAGTGCGCCGCCACTACGGGCGAAGTCTTGGGAGTGAAACTCTTCGTGCAGGATCCCTTTGGCTGCGGTCATCCATTGCACATCGCCCGGGCCGATTTTGCCGCCGGCACCGGTAGAATCGCGGTGCTCGACTTCGCCGTCGTAGACGATGGTCACGGTTTCAAAACCGCGATGCGGGTGCTGGCCGACGCCGCGACGTTGTTCAGTCGGGGTGAATTCGGCTGGACCTGCGTGATCCAGCAACAGGAATGGGCTGATGTGCTTGCCCATGGTGTCGTAGGAAAACAGCGTGCGTACCGGGAAGCCGTCGCCGACCCAGTGGGCGCGGGGGCTGGTGTAGATACCAATCAGCTTTTTCATGGTGTACCTCCAAAGTGAGTACACCTTAAATCGCCTCACCCTTGAGCACTAGCCGGTAAAAATGGCCCTGATCGTTCTATATATAGGACAGCGTTTTAACCTGGCGTTGGCGCAGCAGTTGAAAGGCAACCAGTGCCGACAGTGCAAACCCGGCCTGGATAACGATCATCGGCGCGGCACTGCCATCGCGTAACTGGCTCAGCAACAACCCGCTGCACGTGGCGCCGAACATCTGTGCAAATCCCATGAGCCCGGCGGCTAAACCCGCACGGTGCGCATTGGGCATCACGGCCCCGGTAACGGATCCCGGCAGCACCAGGCCGCCGCCGAGCGTGACCAGGGCGATGGGAATATCCAGCCCCACTACCGACAACCCGAACACTAGGTAAATCGCCAGGGCTGCCACCCCGCCCACCGCCACCATCGTCACACCCTTCGCCACAATGCGCTGCGGCCCCAAGCGCTGAATGTTACGCCGGGTATAAGTGGAGCCGACGATCAGCATCGACACAATCAGCCCGAAGTTGAGCCCGTACTCAAGGCTGCTGAACCCCAGCAGGTTGATAAACACCGCCGATGAACCGGCGATCACCGCAAACATCGCACCGTATGTACACGCCAGGGCCACAGCGTAAGCGCGGTACTGGCGCCCCTTGAGCAGATCCAGATACTGCCCGCCGAGGGTGCGCCAGTGTGCGGCCCTGGGATCGAGGTGATGGTTGCTCTCGCGAAAGAACAGCAGCGCCAGCAATAACACCAGGCTGCCGATCACCAACGCCAGGGCGATGGGCGCACGCCAACCCAGCAATTTGATCAGCAAGCCCCCCGCTATCGGCGCAACGACGATGGCATACAACATGCCGATCATCGTCAGCGCCAGGGCCGGGCCTGCCTCGGCTTTCCACACATCGCGCACGACTGTACGCGCTAGTACCAGCGCGGCGCACGCGCCCAGGCCTTGCAACACCCGGGCGGCGATAAATTGCTGGATGTCGGTGACCAGCAGCATCGCCAGCGTCGCCACTACGTAGAGCGCCAGGCCCCCGATCAAGACTGGCCGCCGGCCGATGCGATCCGACAGCGGCCCGAACAGTAGCTGCCCCAGGCCAAACGCAGCAACGAATGCCGACAGCGCCATCAGTGCCGAGCCTTGCGGCGCCAGCAGCGCGTGCTCGATGGCACCCAGGCCGGGGATGATCAGTTGCGTCGAGACTTCACCCAATGCGGTGAGGGCAACCAGCAAGAACAGCAAGCTGCGTGAGGGTGCCGGGGCGTTTGCCATGGGGAGTATTCGGGGGCTGGATTAATTTATATTTCGACCATAATATGAGCGAAAAATTATGTCCATAATTTTTTGCCCTATGGTCACCCTGGAGTTCGTCATGCCCCCTCTCCCCCTGCGCCTTCTCACGCCACTGGCTCTGCTGGTGGTCCTCAGTGGCTGTAACAGCAAGGCCGACAGCGCCGCCCAGGCGCCCACATCGCGCCCGGTGCTGGCCGCCACAGTCGAAGCAGCCGGCACCCAGCAAAGCGCCTATACCGGCGTGGTGGCGGCACGCACTGAAAGTGACCTGGGCTTTCGGGTCAGCGGCAAGGTGATCGAGCGCAAGGTCGACCCCGGCCAGCACGTCTCCCGTGGTGACACCCTGTTGGTGCTGGACATCGGCGACTTCGAACTGGCGCTTCGCTCGGCCAAGAACCGCGTCAACGCCGCCCAGGCCCAACTGCGCCAGCGTCGTGACGATGAAAACCGTTACCAGCGCCTGGCCAGCACCGGCGCGGTGTCGCGGCAGATCTTCGACCAGTCGGCCACCAACCTGCGCGTCGCCCAGGCCGAACTGGCCGCGGCGCAATCGGATGCCAGCCAGATCGAAAACCGTCGCACTTATTCGGTACTCAAGGCCGATGGCGACGGCATCATCACCGACGTGCTGGCCGATCGCGGCCAAGTGGTGGCCGAAGGGCAAACCGTGGCGCGCCTGGCCCATGACGGCGCCCGCGAAGCCATCGTCAACCTGCCGGAGAACCGGCGTGACCTGGCTGCGCAAAAAGCCCTGGCGTTTCCCTTTGGCGCAGCGGACCAGGCCGTGACCGCCACCCTGCGCGAACTGTCCGCCAGCGCCGACCCGGTCACCCGCACCTACCGCGCACGTTACGTGCTGCAGGGTTCGGTCGAGCGCTTCGCCCTCGGCTCCACCATCACCGTGCGCCTGCAAGGCAACGGCCAGCCCCTGCAAACCCGCGTGCCGATTGGCGCCTTGCAGGATGCGGGGCAAGACACGGGCGTCTGGCTGATTGGCGATGATCAAAAGATCAGCTTCGCCCCGGTGAAGGTCGCCAGCCTCGGCCAGGAAGACGCCTTGCTCGACAGCGGCGTAACACCCGGCCAAACCATCGTCGCCCTCGGCGCTCACCTGTTGCACAGCGGCGACACGGTGCGCTTGCTGCCCGCCCAGGCCCTGGCCCTCAACCGTAAGCAGGATCAATGAGTATGCGCGGGATCAACCTCTCCGAGCTGGCCGTCAAGCACCGCGCCGTCACCTTGTTCTTGCTGATTGCGATCCTCGTTGCCGGGGTCTTCGCGTTCGGCAAACTGGGGCGAGCCGAAGACCCTTCGTTTACCGTCAAGGTCATGACCATCACCGCCGCCTGGCCCGGCGCCACCGCCCAGGAGATGCAGGAGCAAGTAGCCGACCGTCTGGAAAAGCGCCTGCAGGAACTGGACTACTACGATCGCGTCGAGACCATCGCCCAGCCAGGCTTTGTGTCGATGCGCATGACCTTCCTGGAGTCCACGCGCCCGAGCGAGATTCAGGAGCTGTTCTACCAGACCCGCAAAAAACTCAGCGACGAAGCCACGCGCCTGCCCAAGGGCGTGATCGGGCCGTTTTTCAACGATGAATATTCCGACGTGTACTTTGCGTTGTACGCCCTGGAAGCCGAACACCTGCCCCATCGCCAACAAGTGCAAATGGCCGAAGAGCTACGCCAGGGTTTGCTCAACCTGCCTGGGGTGAAGAAGGTCAATATCCTTGGCGAGCAGGCCCAGCGCGTGTTTGTCGAGTTCTCCTATGAGCGCCTGGCAACCCTGGGCATCAAGCCCGAACAGATCTTCGCCGCCCTCGCCGCACAAAATGCCGTGGCGCCCTCAGGCTTCGTCGAAACGGCGGGCGCCCGCGCTTATATCCGCATCGACGGCGCGTTCGACAGCCTCGCGCTGATCGAAAACGTGCCCCTGCAAGTCAATGGCCGCGTATTGCGCATCGCCGATGTGGCCACCGTGAGCCGCGGTTATGAAGACCCGCCCAGTTATCGCATCCGCCATCAGGGCGACCCGGCGTTGATGCTGGGCGTGATCATGGAGAAGCACTGGAACGGCTTGGAACTGGACAAGAGCCTGCAGGCCCAGGAAGCCAGAATCCAGGCCGACCTGCCGCTGGGCGTGAACTTCGCCAAAGTCTCCGACCAGGCGAAAAACATCAGCCTGGCGGTCAACGAGTTCATGCTCAAATTCTTCGTGGCCCTGGCGGTGGTGATGCTGATCAGCCTATTGGCCCTGGGCTTTCGCGTGGGGCTGGTGGTGGCGGCGGCCGTGCCGCTTACGCTGTCGATCGTGTTCGTGATCATGCTGGTCACCGGCCGTGAATTCGATCGCGTGACCCTCGGCGCATTGATCATCTCCCTGGGCCTGTTGGTGGACGACGCGATCATTGCCATCGAGATGATGGTGGTCAAACTCGAAGAAGGCTTTGACCGCATCCACGCGGCCACCTACGCCTGGAGCTCAACGGCGGCGCCGATGCTGACCGGCACCCTGGTCACCATCATCGGTTTTCTGCCGGTTGGGTTTGCGCGTTCCGGGGCGGGTGAATACGCCGGCAATATCTTCTGGATCGTGGGTTTCGCCCTGATTTCATCCTGGCTGGTGGCCGTGGTGTTTACGCCTTACCTGGGCGTGAAGTTGTTGCCGCAGATCAAGCCAGTGCCCGGCGGGCATGATGCGATTTATGCCGGGCGCTACTACCAGAAACTGCGCAGCCTGGTGGAGGCCTGCGTGCGCGGGCGCTGGCTGGTGACCGGCATGGTGGTGGCCGCGTTCGTGGTATGCGGCCTGGGTATGGCGGTGGTGAAGAAACAGTTCTTCCCGGACTCCGACCGCTCGGAGCTGATTCTGGAAGTGTATATGCCACCCGGCAGCGCGTTCAAAAGCACCGAAGCCGTGGCGGCGCAGGTGGAGAAGGCGCTGTTGCAAGAGCCGCAGACCAGTATGGTCGACACCTATGTGGGCGGCGGTGCACCGCGGTTTTTCCTGTCGTTGAACCCTGAAATGCCGGACCCGGCGTTCGCCAAGTTGATCGTGCAAACCCCGGACTCCCACGCCCGCGACGCGCTGAAACTGCGGATGCGCGAGCGCATTGCGGCAGGCGAATTTCCGTCGGCGCGGGTACGGGTCACGCAGCTCGTCTTCGGCCCGCCGGTGCCGTTCCCGGTGGTGTTTCGCGTCTCGGGGCCCGACCTGAATGTGCTGCGCGGGCTGTCTGAAGACGTGCGTCAGGTCGTGGCCGGCAACACGCTGACCAGAGACACCTTCCTAGAATGGGGCGAGCGTGCCAGCGGTTATCGCCTGGTGCTGGACCAGGATCGCTTGCGCTTGCTGGGTTTTACCCCCGACGAGGTCAAGTCCCAACTCAACGCCCTGCTCAGCGGCAACCCGATCACCGAAGTTCGCGAAGGCAACCGCACCGTCTCAGTGGTGGCCCGCGCCCAAGGCAGCCAACGCGAAGACCTGGCCAACCTCAACAACATGACGCTGACCAACAGCGCCGGTACGTCGGTGCCGCTGGCACAGGTCGGGCATTTTCAGGCGGTGATGGAAGAACCGATCCTCAAGCGCCGCGACCGCGCCACCACCGTGGAGGTACGCGCCGACATCATCGACGGCGTACAACCGCCCGATGTGGAAATGGCGGTGTACAAAGACCTGCAACCGCTGATCGCCAAGCTGCCCAGCGGTTACAAAATCGACATCGGCGGCCCGGTTGAGGAAAGCGCCAAGGCCAACGTGGCCCTGGCGGCGCTGTTTCCGATCATGATCCTGCTGACCCTCACGGTGATCATGTTCCAGGTGCGCTCGTTCGGCGTGATGTTCATGGTGTTCGCTACCGCGCCTTTGGGCCTGATTGGTGCAGTGCCGACCTTGCTGCTGTTCAACCAGCCGTTCGGCTTCAACGCAATTCTTGGACTGATCGGCATCGGCGGCATCCTGATGCGCAACACGCTGATCTTTACCGACCAGATCCGCCAGAACCAGGACCACGGCATGGCGATTCGCGAGGCCATTATCGAAGCCACCGTGCGGCGTGCCCGCCCGGTGATCCTGACCGCACTGGCGGCGGCGCTGGCGTTCATTCCGTTGACGCTGTCGGTGTTCTGGTCGTCGCTGGCTTATGTGCTGATTGGCGGTGTGCTGGTAGGCACGGTGTTGACGCTGTTGTTCCTGCCGGCGCTGTGCAGCCTGGTACTGCGCGACAAGGTTGCTGAAACGTCCCACGTAACTGCCGGATAAGCTCTACTCCCCTCCGCTTTCCACCGCTGCAAAGTCCCTCGCCTGATCAAACAGTGCGAGGGATTGCAGATGGTGGTGTTCGTTAGAGCCCTGATAAATGGGGCTGTCTCTTGATCGCGGTGCTGGCCAACCTGATGCTGGTGCCGATGGATCCCGAAGCGCCGAAGGTTGAGCGCGTATTCGCGGATTTGCGTACCTGCCTGAATACCTTTGATAAGTGGACCGACAGCTTTTTAAGTGGTTCGGCACTTAGCGTGGAGCAGGTGTTCAAGGTTGGGGAAGACGTCGCACTGGTCGCGCCGATCTCTTCCGACAAACCCAGCCGCACCGTCGCTCAATGCAAAGCCCAGGGTGGGCTGACGCTGGTGCATCTGTTCGAAAGCACGCAGTTCGTGCCTATCGGCAACACGCCCGTGAGGCTGCAAGCCGTTGCACAGGACGGCAGCCCGGTAGGCGCGCCGCTGCATCGGACCATTGGCCCCAGCGGCATTCTTGAAGTCAGCGACTGTACCCGCGACCAACAGTACGAAATCACCTTTTACCCCAACGTTTCCAAGGCTCACGTCCAGGCGCTGTATGCGTCCTATGAGTCTGTGATCGCCGGGCTGGAAGCGGATTTGCGCACGGCATGGGCCGAGTATTTCAAGCCTCGATGGGCAGACTTTGCCAAAGCGCCGGCTTACAAGCGCAGTGCCTTACAGGGCATGGCCTTTGCTGCCGGGCTGGGCAACGCGCTTTATAACCTGTGGGACAACATCACCGAGCTGTACGACCTGCTCGCGAACCTCAAGACCAACAGCGAAACGTTGCTGAAATACCTGTCCGAGGCCGAGCTGAATGCGCTGCTCAAGCTGGGCAAAGACACGCTGGCCAAGGGGTTGCTGGTACTCAGTGATGAGCCGCTGTTGTTTATCTACCTGTCGGCGCTGGTGGCCTGGGTACGCATGCTGCCGCCACCCGACATGTACGAACTGCTGGGTGAAATCACCGGCGAAGTCTTGATCAATCTGTTGCTGATCTGGGCCACGCGAGGCATTGGGGTCCAGCTGCGCCTGGGCGCTCAGGTGCTTAGTGGCGTCAAGTCCGGGCGGGCGCGGGCGTTGTTGGAATTGCTGGCCAAGCAGGTGGCGGGGCCTCGGTTGGAAACCCATGTGGAGGCGGCCAAGCCGGTGTTGCTGAGCAGTGCGGCGACGCCGATTAAGACGGTGCCGGCTGTGCCGTTGAAGGCGGGCGATACGCTAGTTTCGAACCCGGTGCCGATGGTGCGCGGCAAGACCCAGCGCACGACGTTGGTCCGTCAGGAGCCTGTCGATGATGTGCCAACTGTGGCGTCGAATCCGAAGGGCGATGCGGCGGCGCCTGCGGATAAAACAGTCACTCACGGCTGCCCGGTGTCGATGGTCACCGGCGAGGAATTGCTCACCCTCACCGACGGCGCGCTGGACGGGATTTTGCCGTTTGAGTGGACGCGGCTGTATCGCACTAGCGCGGTGGAGGTCGATTGTGGGTTGGGGTTTGGTTGGAGCCATGCGCTGGCTCACAGGCTTTGTGTGTCGGGCGATTCGGTGGTGTGGATCGATCATGAGAATCGCTCGACTACCCTGCCCTTGCCCACCGATTCTCGGCCCGCGATCACCAATAGCCTGGCCGAAGCGGCGATCTATTTAGGCTCGGCTCCTGATGAACTGGTGCTGGCCCAGGCCTCGCGTTTTTATCACTTTCGCGACGGTGTACTGACAACCATCAGCGATGCATATGACAACCGGCTGCGCCTTTGCCGGGATCGTTCTGGGCGGATTGAGCGGTTGGATAATGGCGCCGGTCGTTCGTTGCTGCTGCGTTATGAGTTGGGTCGCATCGTCGCGGTGGACTACCAGGTTCATCGCGCCAAAGGGCGTGAGCCCTACGTTTGGGAAACCGAGCAGAACATCGTTTCCTACGCCTATGACGAAGCTGGCCGACTGGTGTGTGCGACCAATGCCGTCGGTGAAAGCGAGCGTTATCGGTACGACGATCAGCACGTCATTCTCGAGCGGCAGTTGGCCGGAGGCGCGAGTTTCTATTGGGAATGGGAACACGCGGGCAAGGCGGCGCGCTGCGTTCGGCATTGGGCGAGTTTTTCGCAGATGGACACGCGCTATGCCTGGGGCGATGACGGGCGTGTCACGGTGCATAACGCCGATGGTAGCCAGGAGGTGTATGTCCATGACCAGCGGGCGCGGCTGGTGCAGAGGATTGATCCGGACGGCGCCACGCACTTTAAATCCTACGACGACCAGGGCCGGCTGACCGTCGAGCAAGACCCGATGGGCGCGGTGACGGCCTATCAGTACGACGATGCCGGGCGCTTGGTCGCGCTGTTTCCGGGGGATGATGAGCCAACGTCCTACGAGCATGACAACGGTTTTGTACGGGTTGTCAGGCGTGGGGAGGCGGTCTGGAAGTATGAGCGTAATGAGCAAGGCGATGTTACGCGTAGGACCGATCCCGATGGAGAGGTTACTGACTACAGCTACAACAAGCACGGGCAACTGACTGGAGTTTGGTACCCGGATCACAGTTGCCATCGACTGGTGTGGAACGAACGTGGGCAGTTGCTTGAGGAGCAATTGCCCAATGGTGGGATCAAGCGTTATCGCTATGACGATCTGGGGCGGCAAGTTGCCTGTGAGGATGAGCATGGTGCGCTGACGCACTATCACTGGGACTGCGTCGGCAGGCTGATTCGCCTCGTCTTGCCAGGCGGCGCCACACGAGAATTCAGCTACAACCCCTACGGCAAAATCATCGCCGAACGCGACGAACTCGGCCACGTCACCCGCTATGAATACGCCGACGGCCTGCACCTGATCAGCCGCCGTCTCAACGCCGACGGCACCCAGGTCAAGTACCGCTACGACAACGCCCGGCTGCTGCTCACCGAGATCGAAAACGAAGCCGGCGAAACCTACCAACTCGACTACCACCCCAACGGTCTGATCCGCCAGGAAACCGGCTTCGACGGCCAACGCACCGCGTATGCCTACGACCTCAACGGCCACCTGCTGGAAAAGACCGAATACGGCGACGATAACAGTCAGCTAATCACCCGTTACGAGCGCGACCACGCCGGGCGCCTCGTCCGAAAAACCCTGCCCGGTGCCAGCGTTGTCGACTATGCCTACGACCGCCAGGGCAACCTCCTCAGCGTCGAAGACGGTCACTGGGCGTTGGCCTACGAATACGACCGCCAAAACCGCCTCACCGCCGAACACCAAGGCTGGGGCACCCTGCGCTACGGCTACGACGCCTGCGGGCAACTGAAAAACCTGTGCCTGCCGGATAATAACCGCGTCACTTTCAACCACGACAAAGGCGGCCACCTCGCCACCGTCGAACTCAACGGTGAAGTGCTTACCTCGCACCTATTCAAGAGCGGTCGAGAGCATCAGCGCCAGCAAGGCCAAGTGCTCAGCCACTACCACTACGACGACCAACACCGCCTGCACGCCCACGCGGTAACGCAGCAACAAAACCACCTCTACCAACGCCAATACGACTACGACAAATCCGGCAACCTCACCCGCCTGCTCGACACCCGCAAAGGCGAACACCTTTACCGCTACGACCCCCTCGCCCGCCTGACCCGCGCCGACCACTCCCAGGACGTACAGGAACGCTTCGCCCACAACCCGGCCGGCAACCTGCTGATGCAAGACCGCCCCGGCCCGGACATCGTTGCGGCCAACCGCCTGATGATCCAGGGCGACCGCCATTACGACTACGACGCCTTCGGCAACCTCATCCGCGAGCGGCGCGGCAAAAGCCAGCAACTCGTTACTGAGTACCGCTACGACTGCCAGCATCGATTAATCAGCATCACAAAGCCCAACGGCCAAACCGCCAGCTATCGCTATGACCCATTTGGACGCCGCATCAGCAAAACCGTGGACGACAAAACCACCGAGTTTTTCTGGCAAGGCGACAAGCTGATTGCCGAGCACCACGCAGAACGTCATCGAAGCTACCTCTACGAACCCGACAGCTTCCGCCCACTGGCACTGCTGGAAGGCTTTGGCCCACAAGCCACAAAGCCCTACCACTACCAACTCGACCACCTCGGCACCCCGCAGGAACTGACCAGCCCCGAAGGCGAAATCGTCTGGTCCGCCCACTACCGCGCCTACGGCCAGATCGCCCGGCTCGACGTAGGCAACATTGACAACCCGCTGCGCTTTCAAGGGCAGTATTTCGATGCGGAAAGCGGCCTGCACTACAACCGCCATCGCTACTACAATCCGGATATTGGTCGCTACCTGACACCGGATCCGGTGAAGTTGGCGGGTGGGATCAATGGGTACCGGTATGTGCCCAATCCGACGGGGTGGGTGGATCCGCTGGGCTTGAGTGCATGCCCAGGTGCTGACGGATGTAAACCCAGCACCAGTGCTCCAAGCCCTACGGATAGGGTTAACCACGGAGAGCCGGCCTTACCGCAACTGACCCGCGCGCAGAGGCAGGCGAGAATTGATGAGCTTGCAGAGGCAAACGCCTACAGACGTTTGAAAGAGATCGAACAAGCATTCCCAAGAGCACATTTTTTGGAGAAGCACGGCGCGCAGACAACCCCCGACTCCCAACTCGAAAGAGTAAGAACGGGTAAAAACCCAACAACAGAAGAAATCGAAAGATACATTGGTGGAAGAAAAGATGGTGAACCCAAAATACCTACTGCAGCTACTAGATATTTCAGCCACCGGGACCAACTCAACGCCATTTATCGCGCACAACTTATATTTAAGCATACAAACCTACAAACATCTCGCAGACCAATGAACATGGGAAAAATAATTGGAGAAGGATACAAAAAAAATAATTTTGAGTATGGAAGACAGAGCAAAGCTATTGTAATACTCGATAATGATGGTAATCCGATTACTGCGTACACGGAATTCTAAACATGAAACTCACACCAGAACTATCAATACTCAGAAGCCTACTATTCACCTATAGCATTGAAAACTACGACGACTCTGAAAGAGAGCGTTTCATCGCTTCAAAAAATGTCAACAACGAAACAGAACTCGCCGAGCTCTTTGAAAAACTGACTAAACCAGAATTTCTATCATATAAACCTGAAATCCAACAGTGGCATATCGACACACTTCACTACTATTTAAATACAGATGAAAACTTTGATTCTGTTTTTTATCTTTTCGACACCTATTTTGATGACAAAATAATTGATCACCGGCAATTCATGACTGTGCTGTTACGCTGCTTACTGTACTACAAGATAGAGTCCGATGCGAGCTGACGTCCCTAAACAAATAAACACCTCCAGCAAAAGGAAAAATCCTATGCAGTTAAGCACACAGTTTAAAAGTCATCGAGCGCAATTAGCTGTATTAAATAAGGCGACCACAAGAGCGGAACGCAATCTGCCGCCTTTTACCGGGGAAGATTACTACGGCAACCCAATTGTCCGAATCGAAATGCAGGGTTGCGGAAGAGGATACATACCAAACCCTTCTGACCGAAACAATCCAATACTTGATGAAAACATGGATGCAGCGATCGCAAAATTTGATCGCGAAACCAAAGAACTTTATACCGTATTCCCTGTGAGTAATGACCAATGCTGAAACACCCTTTTCTAGATATCCCGTACGCACCGAAACTTCGGCACCTACTCGGCCCGTTCGATATTTATGATCGCGAAGATACTTTAGGCGAAGAGTTTGCACGTTACGACATCAACCTTGACACAGACAGAAGACGACTGATCAAAAAACACATAATTGAGAAATCTTCAGATCTAAGCTATCGACATCGCAAGGTTTTATGCGACAAATTGGGGGCTGCACTTAGCGACGAAGCCTTTGATTTCTCACACTTATTGAGACAGGCTCCCGGCTATTATTGCACCCTGCCTTGGGGATGGAGTGAAATGGACAATCCAAAAGGTTTTTTCGAAGAAATTTATAGATTAACTAATGAATGGTGGAAAGAAGACCTCCAAAAAGCCAGCCTCGAAGACCCTGCCACATGGTGACTTCCACATTGAATACATCGAGTACTCAATGTGGGAGGGGGCAAGCCCTAATACCAGTCAGTTAAAGCGTCATCGCTCCTACACATGCTTTAACAGACTAGCATCAGGGTTTGCCAACATTTAGCCTCGCGTCGAAATACAGCGGCCTGATCAGCGCGGGTGGTCAGCCAATGCATGTGCAAACTGCATCACAATCACCCCGGAATGCCGATCAGTCAAACGAACACAACGCTCAAATCAACAAAGACCAAATGTGGGAGCTGGCTTGCCTGCGAAAGCAGTAGTGCAGTAACACATGCAGCGACTGACACACCGCATTCGCGGGCAAGCCCGCTCCCACAGGGGGATCTGCGCTTACCTGGAACTCCTCTCACATACAAACCCGCTTCGCTTTATCATCCAATGATCTGTATGGAGAAATTTATAGACGAAGGGTAAAAAAACATGGATTAGAATATGGAAAACAAAGAAAAGCCTTTGTACATTTGAATAAATACGGAAAACCCATTACTGCTTATACGGACTTTAAAAATGAAAAGACAACCGCAACTATCAATCCTTAAAGGATTGTTATTTACCTACTGCATCGAAAACACTAGAAATTTCGAAAGAGAAGAAATCATCGCATCAAAAAATATTAACAACCCAAGAGAGCTAACAGAGCTTTTCGATGCTTTAACCAAGCCAGAGTTTTACACATATACGTCAGAGGAGCAGAGTTGGTTCATAGAAACCATTAAGCATTATCTTTTAACCGACGAAAATTTCGACTCAGTCTTCTACCTTTTCGACACTTACTTCGAAGATGAAATCATCGACAAAAGAGCCTTTATGAGAACATTACTTGAATGTCTAATTCGTTATCACGCTGAAGCGACAGCAGACGAGTAATCCAACAAAACAAAGCGAACACAACGCTCAAATCAACAAAGATCAAATGTGGGAGCTGGCTTGCCTGCGAAAGCGGTAGTGCAGTAACACATGCAGCGACTGACACACCGCCTTCGCGGGCAAGCCCGCTCCCACAGGGGATCTGCGTTTGCCGGACGGGCATTCCTCCCCCATTCAAATCTGCTTCGTTCGATCATCCAGTGTTCTGATCAGCGCTTGGAAAGCTCCATGATCATCCGACTCAACAAATAAACCCGCGGTACCACACTCTCCACCTCGGCATATTCCTCCGCCGTGTGAATATTGCCCCCCACTATCCCAAACCCATCCAGCGTCGGCGTGCCTACACCGGCGGACAAGCTGGCATCCGCCGCGCCGCCGCTGCCTTCGATGGTCAACTTGCGTCCCAGTTCGCCATAAATCCCTTGGGCAATCGCTACCAACTTATCCGACTCGGCGGTCTGCGGCATCGGTGGCAGGCCGCGCTGCAGGCTGGTGTTCACTTCGGTTTCCGGGATCAATTTGTTGGCTGAAACCCGGGCCAGGTCTTTCTCGATCCGGTCGAACTCTTCCGGCAAGGCCGCACGCACGTCGGCCTTGGCGGTGGCTTGGTCAGGGATAACGTTGGTGCGGTCACCGGCCTTGAGCACGGTGAAGTTGATGGTGGTTTTCTTGTCTTCATCGCCCAGCTTGCCTAGTTGCAGGATCTGGTGCGCGGCTTCCATGGCGGCGTTGCGTCCCAGTTCCGGGGCGACGCCGGCGTGGGCGGCCTTGCCTTTGACTTCGACCACCGCGGTGGCGCTGCCTTTGCGCCACACCACCAGGCCGTCGGCGGGGCGGCCGGGTTCCAGGTTCAGGGTCACGTCGTGGCCTTTGGCAGTGTTGCGGATCAGTTCGGAGGCGGCGTCGGAGCCGGTTTCTTCGCTGGCGTCGAGCAGGAAGGTGATCTGCGCGTAGTCCTTGAAACCCTGGCTTTTGAGGACTTTGAGCGCATAGATGCCCGCGACGATGCCGCCCTTGTCATCCATCACGCCGGGGCCGTAGGCGCGGCCGTCCTTGATGTGGAAGGGGCGCTCGGCAGCCGAGCCTTCCTTGAATACGGTGTCCATATGGGCCATCAGCAGGATCTTGGCCTTGCCGGTGCCTTTGAGGGTGGCGACCACATGGCTATTGTTGGCGGCTTTATCCGGCACCAATTCGATGGTGAAACCCAACTGTTTCAACTCATCCACGGCGATATCGCGCACTTGGGTCAGGCCCGGCTCGTAGCCTGAGCCCGAGTCGATATTCACCAGGCGCTCCAGCAGCTTCAAGGCTTCGGCCTTGTATTGTTCGGCCTGTTGCTGGATCTGTTTATGAGGCTCGGCGCTGTAGGCCGGCAGGCTGAAAGACAAGGCCAGGGTAGCGGCCAAGAGGGTACGCGGGAAGGTGAAGAACATGGACCGATCCTTGTTTTTTGTTGGAGGGTGCCCCGCCACCCTACCCCACTAAACTGACCGCAACCAACTGCCCTGTACCGAACTGACCCGGTTGCGCCCGCTGCTCTTGGCTTCGTACAGCGCCTGGTCGGCATCGTTGAGCCAACTGATGGAGTCGGCGTGGCTCGGCTGGTACGACGCCAGGCCGATGCTCAAGCTCACTCGCAGTGTCGGGTCCTGGGCGTAGGCCAAGGCGTTGAAGCGACTGCGCAATGCCTCCATCACCTCGGTGGCACGGTTGAGGGGCATGTCTGGCAGGATCACGCAGAACTCATCACCGCCATAGCGCCCGGCCAGGTCGTTGGTGCGCAGGTTCTGGCGCAACACCTTGCTCAGTTGGCGCAGGACGATATCGCCAGTCACATGGCCGTAGGTATCGTTGATGGTCTTGAAGTGGTCGATGTCGATCAACGCGATGGCGGCACCGCCCGGGCCACGGCGGCAGCGTTGAAACTCGAGGTCCAGATGGTCCTTCCAGGCGCCGTGGTTGAGCAGGCCCGACAGGCTGTCGGTGCGGCTCAAGGCCAGCAGTTCACGCTTGTGGCGGGCCAAGGTGACGGCCTGGCGGTAGCAGATCCAGCCCAGGGCCAGGGGATACAGCATCAGGATCGGCAGGCAGGCATACAGCTGGGCCTGGGTGGTCACGGCGATAAATCCTGGTGTGAACAGCAGCAACGAGGTGCCCAGCCCCAGTGCCTGCGCCACCCAACCCGCGAACAGGAAACGCGGCCCGCCGATGGCGACGTTGTTCATGCTCATCATCGACAGGGTGGTGACGCTGGGCAGCGGGTTGAAGTGCATCGCGCCAACCCAGAACCCACCGCAAAAGGAATCGAACAGCAGGCTGCGGCGTTCGCTGCGCAAGGTATTGGCCGAGCGCAACGAACATTGAAACGCCAGGTGCGGCCACGCAAAGGCATTGATCAGCATCCAGGCCCACACCCACAGGGACGGATTCAACGGATACATGCCGAACGCCACGCACACAAAGCCGAGCGTCAGCCCCAGCACGCGAGATTTGTACAAGCGCAAAGCGAGCGGAAGTCCTTTTCCTCCGACGGCTGGCATGGTGGGGGCGATCCTGGGTGAATGCCTGGAGTCTATCAGGGCGACGTCAAATCGCCACTACCGCTTATTGGCTAATACTTCAGTGCGAAAACCCACGCGCCAGCATCAAGGCGACGCCCAGCAGCAACACGGCCGTGATTCGCTGCAACAACACCCGCCGCTTGGGGTTTTCCAGCACGTGTTTGATGCGCTGGCCGAAATAGCAATACAGGCAGCCGCTGGCAAATTGCAGCAGCAGGAAGGTCAGGCCAAGGATGGCGATGTCCGCCGCCGAACTGTGTTCACCGGCGCCGGCAAACTGCGGGAACACGGCGCTGAACATGATGATGGTCTTGGGGTTGGAAAACCCGGTCAACAGCCCTTTGCCAAACAGGCTGCGCGCCCCCTCGACCTTGTCGGCGTTGTTGATCGACACGCCGCTGCTGGTCCACTGCTTGTAGGCCAGGTAAAGAATGTAGGCCACCCCGACAAACTGGATGGTCTGGGTAATGGCGAGGTTGCCCTTGATCAATTCCGAGAAGCCGACGGCAAAGATCAGGATCGAAATCAGGTACGACACACTGGCGCCGACCTGCGCCGGGATCGAACTGCGCAGGCCGTCCTTCAAGCCCAGGCTCAACAACAGCAACGTCATGGGGCCCGGGCTGAAGGTCATGGTGGCGCAAAACAACAGAAAGTAGAGAAATGAAGACAGGGTTAACGCACTTGTCATGGCCAGCACCTTGAATAAAAAGAAACAGCAGCAACAGGGCGAACGCGGCCAGCGCTCGCCCCCGGCCGATCAGGCGACAGCGATTTCGGTGGTCAGGGAGTCGCGGTACATCACCGCCAGGTCAGCCAGGGCAGCCTTGGCGGTCTGGTTGCGGGTTTCAAACGCGACCAGCCCCTTCCAGTTGGTCTCGACAATGGCCTGCAGCACATCGGCGTAATCGCAGTTGCCGTCATGGATACCGAAGTGCTGGTCTTGCACGCCGTTGTTGTTGCTGAAGGAAATGCCCTTGATCAGGTGGTGGTATTTGCGCACCACTTCTGCCGGCAGGCCGTTCTCGATGTTGGCGTGGCCGGCATCAAGGAAGAAATACACATTGCTATGGGCTTGCAGGCGCTCGAACACAAAGGCGTATTCGGCTTCATGGGTAAAGATGTAGTGGAACGGCCGATAGTTGACGTAGTTGGACAGGTTCTCCAGGTAGATATCCGTGCCCTTGGCCTCGGCATAGCGCGCCAGTTCCTGCACCGACTTGAGATAATGCTCCAGGGCAACCTTCTTGGCCATCAGCACCATTTTCGGCTCGACGATGCAACCACCGTGAATGATCAACGGCGCGCCCAGGCGGCTGGCGATATCGATTTCTTTTTTGACGTACTCCACGGCCGCACTACGGAAGGCTTCGACATCACTGCCCAACGGCGCCTTGAAGTTGCCATGGAAAACCGGCTTGACCCCCGCGGCCGCGATTTGCGCCTGCAGGCTCTCGATACGCGCCTCGGTCCAGTCATCGACCATTTCGCCGAACAGGCTGCCGTCGATGTACCAGTGGGTGCAGTCACCTTCGATGGCGGTTTGCAGGCCCTTTTCGGCGCCCAGGTATTTCTGGTGGGCCACACCGGTGCAGAACGGGACGGTGGCGTTGATCAGTTTGCTGTTCATGGGACGATTCCTTTCGTTGATGGAGTGTCAGGCGAATTGACGTTCAGGAAGATTGATGGCCATGAAATCGGCCTTGGTCACGCCGCAATCCGGGCATGTCCAATCTTCAGGCACCTCTTCCCAAGGGGTGCCTGCGGGAATTCCGTCCTCCGGAATACCCAGTTCTTCTACGTACATAAAACCGCAGGGTGCGCACATATAAGTCTTCATGGAAATGCAAAATCCATTGCTCAGGTGTAGGAAATATCGCCATCTCCAGGCGAGATGCCGCGCAGTCTAGGGGAGTGGCATTGCGCAAGGCAGGTAAAGTGGTGCCTAATCCGGCCTAACTTCACCGGTAAAAGCACCGGCAAACACAAGGACGCGTCATGTTTGTATCCGCCATCGTTTTCGTAGAAGGCACGCCCAAGGTCCAGCAGATCGTCGAGGCGTTCAGCCTGGCCATCGAAAATGGCGAATGGGCACCGGGCAGCAAACTGCCATCCGTGCGTGAACTGACCCAGGTCCTCGGCGTCAGCAAGTTCACTCTCAATGAGGCACTGGACCGCCTGCGCGGTCGCCACCTGCTCACCTCGAGCCAGGGCCGCGGCTACTTCGTGGCGATGGACAGCACCCGCCCTGCCTCAGTGACCTGGGTGGACCTATTGCCCCAAGACCTGCTCAGCGTATTGCGCCGGCCCTTGGCCACCGCCAGTGGCGAACTGCGCCCCGGTGGCGGGCACTTGCCGGAGGATTGGCTCAATGGCGAAGCGATCCGCCAGGCCATGCGCAGCGTAGTGCGTGCGCCGTCACTGCGTATCGCCGGGCTGGGCACGCCGGCGGGGCTGTTGCCGTTGCGCCAGGCGCTGCAACAGAAACTGCACGGCGAAGGCTTGTCGGTACCGGTGGAACAGATCATCACCACACCCAATACCGTGCAGGGCCTGGACATGCTCATGCGCCTGCTCGCACGCCCCGGCGACACGGTGCTGCTCGACGCGCCGTGCTACTTCAACTTCCACGCCAACCTGGCGCTGCACGGCGTCAAAGTCATCACCATTGCACGCCGCCCCGACGGCTTTGACTTCAGCGCCCTCGAACAGCTGCTGGCCGAACACCGCCCCAGCCTGTATCTGACCACCAGCGTGTTGCACAACCCCACCGGCCACTCCTTCAGCCCCAGCCAAGCGTTTCGCCTGTTGCAACTGACCCAGCAGTACCACTGCCACATCGTCGAGGACGACCTCTACGGCGACCTGCACCCCAACCCTCCACCACGCCTGGCCGCCGTCGCCGGGCTGGACCAGGTCACCTACCTGTCGGGGTTCTCGAAGATCCTGAGTGCCAACACCCGCGTCAGCTATGTGGTGGCCGCTCCGCAACTGGCCGCCAACCTGACCAACATGAAATTGATGAGCGGCGGCGTCACCTCGGAACTGTTCGAACAGATCGTCTACCGCATGCTCAGCGAAGGCAGTTACGCCAAGCACCGCAAACGCATGGTGCAGCGCCTGATGGAAGCCGGTGGGCGCGTCGAACAATGGCTCAAGCGCTGCGGGTGCGAACTGCCCATGGCGTATGAAGGCGGGATGTTCATCTGGGCACGCCTGCCGCCTGGCGTGAACGGCGAACTCCTGGCCCAGGAAGCCCTGAAACGCAGCATGGTACTGGCACCTGGCGCGCTCTTCGGCTACGACCCGGCCCACCGCGACTCAATGCGCTTCAATGTGGCCCACAGCGACGAACCACGGGTACAGCGGGTGTTTGAGGCGCTATTGCTGCACGGTGTTGCACAGAGCAATCCCCGCGCAAAAAAGTGATACACGACCCTGGTGCAGCGCGCCTGCTTACCTGACCGGCATCAAGGCAGGTCAGGACCTCGGTGCGTCAGGTACATAGGCGTCGCCCTGGGCAACCAGGAACTTCTTGCGATACGCCGCCGGCAGCATCCCCACCCGTTGCTGGAACAGACGCCGAAACGAGTTGCTGTCCTCATAGCCCACGGCATACGTGATGCTGGCGAGGGTCATGCGTGTTGACTCCAGCATCTGCTTGGCTCGTTCCAGGCGCAGGGTTTGCAGGTAGCCAATCGGCGTACAACCAGTGGCATCCTTGAAACGCCGCTTGAAATTACGCACGCCAAAACCAAAGCGCCGGGCCACCTCATCGATCACCATTGACTGCGCAAAGTGCTGCTCCAACCAATGCTGCACACGCAGGATCTGCGCATCACCGTGGCTTTTGGGCAGCGACCACATCGCGTAGGCCGACTGCTCGGTGCGGCCGGCATCGATCAGCAAGTACTTGCCGCAGGTATGAGCCAGCTCCGGCGAGCCGAAACGGCGGATCAGGTGCAGCATCAAGTCCATCGCCGCCGTAGCGCCCCCGCACGTGATCAGGCGATTGTCTTCGCAAAGGATCTGACCCTCATCCAGGCTGACCTGGGCATATCGACGCCGGAAGAACCCGGCAAATGCCCAGTGAGTCGTCGCACGCAAGCCGTGCAATAAGCCGGTCTCGGCCAGCATGAAGGCCGCCGTGCACATGGAAGCCAACACGGCGCCCTGCCCATGCTGCTCACGCAACCAGGGGCCGTAGGCAGCAAACGTCGGCATAGCCTCCTTGAGGGTAAAGAGAAACCCGGGAATCAGCACCAGGTCGGTGTGCGCGATCTGCGCCATTGAACCCTGCACCTGCAGGCGCTGCCCGCCCCATGCTGTCACCGGCTGGCCGTCCATAGACGCGAGCATCACCTCAAACGGCGGGCTGTCAGCGAACAGATTGGCCGCACTGAGCATTTCCATGGCCAGGGTGGCACTGGCAGCGGAACATTGATCCGCCAGGAGCAAGGTGACATGCATGTAAAAACTCCGGCTTGCACTTTTCGCATGTAATAAGTCATTTACGCATCTACCTTAGCCGATCCCACCCCCGTACAGTGCGGCCATTGATCAACTGCCTGGCGTTTTTATGAATCTCTGGTTTCGATTACTGCACATGCTGTTGCGCCGCCCCTGGCGCAAACCGGTTCACGGCCTGGCTACCACGGTGGTGCGCATGCGTGTCTGGCCGCTGGACCTGGACCTGAACCGGCATGTCACCAATGGCCGGTATTTCACCCTGGCCGATGTGGCTCGCATGGATTTTGTGCTGCGCACCGGCGCGTTTCGCGTGGCGCTGCGCCATAAGGCGATGCCGATAGTCGGCGATACCTGGGGCAAGTTCCGTCGGGAATTGAAGCTGTTCGAGGTATTCGAGGTGCATACCCGCATTCTCGGCTGGGACCACAAGTGGAACCTGATGGAGCACCGCTTCGTCAGCAATGGGCGGGTGGTCGGCGTGGTGGTGATGCGTGGGCTGTTTCGATCCGCCAAAGGCACCCTGCCCCCGGCCGAATTCATCCGCGAGTTGGGCTTGGACGACACCTCACCGCCGATGCCGCAATGGTTGAGCGACTGGGCACGCAGTTGCGATGAGATGAGTGCGCAATTGCGTGAGGAAGAGCAGGTTTAAAAAAACCTGCTAAGCCTCGCGTTTGAGTTTCAGATGCCGCGCATACCATGGCCGCTGCGGCACACGTTTGAACAGCCCCTTGAGCAGCGCTTCATCGGCACCGAAGGTAATGCGCAGGGCCAGCTTCATGATCTCCGGGTCCATTTCCATCGAGCGCCCCTGTTGCAGCCCCGGCGTGGTGCTGCAGCCGTGGGTGTCCGGGCCCAGCCACGGGTCACCTATTTCCACCCAGCGGCCTGGCGCAAACCAGGCTACGCCGTTGACTTCCAGTCGGCTCACCTCGCCTGGGTTGAAGCGCTCGTGGGCACGAAACCAGTCTTCGATGCGGTCATCGATCCAGCCGTGGAAATGCCAGAACACCGGGTTCACATGGGATGAAAACGGGTCGCCCAGAAAGTCATTCTCCGGCGCATACCAACGTGCGGCAAAGTCCGCGGGGTCACGGGCGAAGGGTACCGGGGCGCCGTTGGACGGGTCGCGGGGCACCGAGGCCCAGCGCATATGCAGCCAATCGTGCAGGCCCAGCTCCATTTCCGAGCCCAGTTGGCCCAGGGTCAACTTGGCCAGGTAACGCGGGTCGCGGTATTGGGATTCCCACACCTGGAAGTTGCTGTGGTAGGTCTCGGCCGCCTTGATATCGCTGACCCACTGGGTGTAGTCGGCGTCATCTGGCGCTGACCAACAGGGCGGCAGTGCGAAACCGTCGTGGTTGTCGAAGTAGCGCACAAAGCCCGGGCGATCCCGCTCCAACGGCGGTTGCGGCTCGGGGAATTGCGGCCAGGAGGGCAAGTCCTGCATGGAACGTGCGGTGCCGAGCATGTGGCGGTGCATGAAGAAGAAGTCGATGCCCGAACCATTGCGGTCCTTGCGCTTGCCGCGGGCGTCGCGTTCCTGACCACGGGGCCCCGGTTGCCAGCCGATGCCGCGCAGGGCCTCGCGTTTTTCTTCGGAGAGCTTGTGCCATTGGTCGCGGGTGGCGTGCCACAGTTGGTGAAACAGGCGGTGCTCGGGAGAAATCAGCCAGGCCAGCAAGGTCGGGTTGAGGCCGATGCGCTGGCGGGCTTCGGGGAACAGTTGTTTGTGGGCGATAAAACGGTTGTCGCGTTCGGTCAGCGCCAGGGGCCGCTCAAGGTCGAGGATGTGCCCGCTGAGGGTGGCGCTGCCGGCATTGCCGAAATCGGCCCAGACTTCATCCAGGGTCATCTTGAATTCATAGGCCGGCACGCCGCCGGCTGAATCGCGGTCGATCAAGCGCCAATAGAGCACGGCGCCCTCGCCCGTCAGCACATCACCCAAGACCCGGTAGCGCGGCTCGCCTTCAGCGCGCAGCTGCTCGGCGGTGTCCAGGTAACCGCGCAGGCCACGCCCACGGGGGGCGATGTCGAGCAGCAACTCCAGGCCATGCAGCGGCAGGCCCGCAAGGCCCGCGTCGCGGCCTTCCAGGCGCAGGCTCCAGACGCCCCGCAGGGTGTTCGCCAGGTGCTGGCCCTGGGTGTCAGCGAGGTCGACCGTAGCTTCGCCGGGGGTGATAGGAAACTCTTCTTCCCGCGTCAACTCGCGATGGGCATAAAAGGCCGCGGGCACGGCTGCACCGGTCAGCGCCAGGCCTGCGATGAACCCACGTCGAGAGATTGTCATTGGCTACCTTAGGAAACAGCTTGATCAGAGCTAGAACGTTTGCAACCCGATGAAATTTACCGCCCTGCCCCCGCCACCTAAATTTCCCCCGTCATCGCTCGTTCTTCCCTGATAGCAAAGGCCTCAACTGACTGAGATGGCAATGACAAAATCACGTTCGAAAAAGGCGCTGTATATTGGCCTGCCGCTGGCCCTGGCTATCGGCGCCGGGGCTGGTTTCCTGGTCTGGGATCAGTGGTTCAAGGGCAACGCCGGCTACCCGCTGGAGGTGATCAAACAGGCCAATGAAATGCAGGACCGCCTGTTGTCGTTCGACAGCCACATCACCCTGCCCCTGGATTTCGGCACGGCGGGCAACGAGGCCGACAAGGATGGCAGCGGCCAGTTCGACCTGGCCAAGGCCGCCCGCGGCCGATTGTCGGGCGCCGCGCTGACGATCTTCGGCTGGCCGGAAATCTGGAACGGCGCCAACGCCCCGCACAAGCCCACCGATGGTTTTGTCGAAGAGGCCCGGCACGAGCAGGAAGTGCGCTACAAGATCATCTCCGGCATGGTGCGTGACTTTCCCAACCAGGTGGGCATTGCCTACACACCGGACGATATGCGCCGCCTGCACGGCGAAGGCAAGTTCGCGATTTTTATCAGCATGCTCAACGCCTACCCCTTGGGCAATGACCTGAACCAGCTGGACTTGTGGGCCGCACGCGGCATGCGCATGTTCGGGTTCAGCTACATCGGCAATAACGCCTGGTCCGACTCGTCGCGCCCGCTGCCGTTCTTCAATGACTCCACCGATGCCCTCGAGGGCCTGTCGCCTATCGGCCAGCAAGCGGTGCATCGCCTCAATGACCTGGGGGTGATCATCGACGTGTCGCAGATGTCGACCAAGGCCCTGGAGCAAGTCGCGCAGTTGAGCCGCACGCCGATGGTGGCGTCGCACTCGGCGCCACGGGCATCGGTGGACATCCCGCGCAACCTCAGTGACAAGGAGCTGCAACTGATCAAGAACAGCGGCGGCGTGGTGCAAGTGGTGGGTTTCCCCGCCTACCTGCGCCCCTTGAGCCAGCCGACCCAGGACAAGCTCAATACCTTGCGCGCACGCTTCGACCTGCCGCCACTGCCCAACCTGGCCATGGCCCTGATGCCCGGCGATGCAATCATTGCCGCCTGGCCCGAGCAACGCTTCGGCCAATACGCCAGCGCGCTGTACGGCATTCTCGAGGAAGAACCCAAGGCCACCCTCAAGGACCTGGGCGATGCCATCGACTACACCGTGCGCAAGATCGGCATCGATCATGTCGGCATTGCCTCGGACTTCAACGACGGCGGCGGCCTCCAGGGCTGGGAGAACGTCGGCGAGGTGCGCAACGTCACTGCCGAACTGATCCAGCGCGGCTACTCCGAAGCCGATATCGCCAAGCTGTGGGGAGGCAACTTCCTGCGGGTGTGGGACCAGGTACAAAAAGCCGCCAAGCCATTGGCCAATCGCTAACCACCACGAAGTAAGTCCATGACCGACCGCCGTACATTTCTCAAGCAGGCCGGCGTCTTTGCCGCGAGCCTGCCGCTGGGCACCGCGTTGCTGCCTCAGGCAGTAGCCGCTGTTACGAACGACCCATGGACGGGATTGAAGCAACTGTTCAACCAGGACCCCAATTACCTGCATTTTTCCAACTTTCTGGTGGCCTCGCACCCCAGGCCCGTGCGCGAGGCCATCGAACGCTACCGCCAACAGATCGACCGCAACCCTGGCCTGGCCATGGACTGGGACCTGCAGGAAACCTGGAAGCGCGAGGGCCAGGTACGCGAGTGGGCCGGCCGCTACCTGAACGCCACGCCAGCGCAGATCGCCCTCACCGGCAGCACGTCCGAAGGGCTGGCGATGATCTATGGCGGGATCAAGGTGCGCGCCGACCAGGAAATCCTCACCACGGTGCATGAGCATTACGCCACCGCGTTCAGCCTGGACTTCCGGGTACGCAAGGAGCAAACCCAGGTTCGTAAGATACGCCTGTTCAAAAACCCCAATCAGGTCTCGGCCGATGAAGTGCTGGGCAACATCCAACGCAACATTCGCCCCAACACCCGCGTGCTGGGCATGACCTGGGTGCAGTCCGGCAGCGGCGTGAAACTGCCCATCGGTGAGATTGGCAAGCTGGTGGACGAACACAACCGCAACCGCGACGAGCCGGACCGCCTGCTCTATATCGTCGATGGTGTGCACGGCTTCGGCGTGGAAGACCTCGACTTCCCCGCTATGCACTGCGACTTCTTCATCGCTGGCACCCACAAGTGGATGTTCGGCCCGCGGGGCACCGGCCTGGTATGCGCCCGCGAGACCGAAAACAAATACGTCACACCGATGATTCCGACCTTCTCCGAAGACAAAAACTTCGCCACGACCATGACGCCCGGCGGCTACCACGCCTTCGAACATCGCTGGGCCGCCGACGAAGCCTTCAAGCTGCACCTGCAACTGGGCAAGGCGCCGGTGCAGGCACGTATCCATGCCCTCAACACCGAACTCAAGGACCAACTGCTGGCCCACCCGCAGATCGAACTGGTGACACCGCGCAGCCCCGACCTGTCAGCCGGATTCACTTTCTTTCGGGTCAAGAACTGGGACAGCGATGCCGTTGCGGCCTACCTGATGAAAAACCGCGTGGTGGTGGACGCGGTGGACCGTGACGTTGGCCCGGTGATTCGCACCTCGCCGGGCCTGCTTAACAACTCCGATGAGATCCAGCGCTTCATGACCCTGCTGAGCCAGCGGTTATGACCCCTTTTCCCTTTGAACGAGACGCCTCCATGATGCCATCCCGACTCAAACCGCTCACCGCATTGGCACTCACCGCCCTGTGCGGCGCCCTGCTGCCCGGCCTGGCCCAGGCCGCTGCCCCACAACCGGGCAAGGTCTTCAAAGACTGCAAGGACTGCCCGGAAATGGTGGTGCTTCCCGCCGGCACCTTCACCATGGGTACGCCGGACGACGAAGTGGGCCGCGAGCCTGACGAAGGCCCGATGCACGAGGTGACCTTCGCCAAGCCGTTCGCCATGAGCCGCTTCCATGTCACCGCCGGCGAATGGGACAGCTACGTGCGCCAGACCGGGGTCAAGATCGCCAATGGCGACGACCGCCCCGGCCGCGAATGCATCGCCAGCAAGCCGCGTTACCCCCAGGGGCCACGCCAGCCGGCGGTGTGCATGGACATGGACGACATCAAGCAGTACGTGAGCTGGCTGTCGAAGAAGACCGGGCACACGTACCAGATGGTCAGCGAAGCCCAGCGTGAATACGCCGCCCGCGCCGGCACCACCGGCCCGTTCCCCTTCCCGTTCGACGAAGGCAAGGGCTACAGCATCGCCCAGCACGCCAACACCTACGGCCCGGCGGACGGCTACAGCTATTCGTCGCCCGTGGGCAGCTACCCACCGAATGCCTTCGGCATGTATGACATGCACGGCAATGTGTATGAGCGGGTGGCTGATTGCGAGCATCCGAACTACGTCGGCGCGCCAACTGATGGCAGTGCCTGGGTGGAGCCCAACTGCGAGGCCTACCAGATCCGCGGCAATGACTGGGGCGAGGCGCCGGTGTTTTCACGCTCGGGCAATCGCAACAACATCTACCCGCAGACTCGCGGGGACTGGATCGGCTTTCGGGTCGTGCGCGAGCTCTAATACCTTGTAGGTGCGAGCTCGCTCGCGAAAAACGCCAACGATGACGCGTGCTCTCTGAATAAACGCGGCGTCTGTGAGATTTTCGCGAGCAAGCTCGCTCCTACAGGGTTCGTGCCCGCATGTTCAGCGTTGTTTGGCCAACAGCTCCAAGCCTTCATGCAGCGCCGGGAACAGGCTGTTGTTGAAGTTGTTCCAGCGCAACTCAAGGATGGTGTCTTCGGGCGAAATCTGGGTCTTGAGCACGTCGTGGAACACCTCTCCCGAGTCGATGCCGTTATCCACGTAGTGGAATGACGCACCGGTCCAATACAACGGCTCGCACGCCTGAGTCGCTTTGGTTGCCCAGTCGGTGATCGCCTGCCCACGTGCGCCGTACAGCGCATTCCAGGTGGCGTACGCCCCACGGCGTTCGTAAGGTGACTCGAGGCGGGTGATGCCCGGATGAATGTTCATGATGCGCCGTGCAAACGGCGCACCCGGGCGCACCAGTTCGTCGAGGATCACCAGCAAACCATCCAGCACCACGATGTCAGCCTTCAACTCCACCAGGGTGTCATGCAGCCGACGCTCGAAATCCTGCTTGCCGGCGACATGTTCGGCGCTGCCTCGTGGCAGGCGACGATAGGTCGACGGCACGCTGAGCAGCAGGTCGTTGACCAACGTGCCCTGCACACGCAAGTCCGCTGGGTACAGCCACTGGCGACCCGGCTGGTAGGCGAAGCCGTAGTCCGCCACCAACTGCTGGTCCCGCGGGTTGTGCTCATCGTCGTCATACACCACGCCTACGAGGTTGTAAGCCTCGCCCAGCGACGTGTCGTTGAGCGAGCCCACCAGAAACTCCAGCACCGATTTCATATAACGCTCGTGGTCTTTATAGGCCACCGGCTGCCCCGCCTTGTCGGCGGCGGCATTTCTCAGGGACCAGGCATACACCAGGTTCTTTTTCGTCATGTGTTTCGCTCTCGCTCAAAGGGCCACGCACGGCATTGATACACGTGCGCCTACAGAACAAGAACGAACCAGGCCCCGGGCAATTTATCGCTCACTGCCACCGTCCGGCACGCCGCGCTAAATAGTCACGCCACAGCTTCGTTTGTCATGGGTAAGGGTCTGTGTGCCCAGCCCCCTCTTTTCACTTTCCGGGAAGTATTTATGACCGACCCCAAGCGCGGCGCCTTCAAAGGTTTGCTCGCATTGCTCAGGCCCTTTCGCACCATCGTGACGGTCTCCGTCGCCCTTGGCATGGCGGGCGGCCTGGCCATTACCTTGCTGTTGGCGACGATTAACAATGCCCTGCATTCGGCGGGGGGGATGACTCAGGGTGTGGTGTTAACCTTCGCCGCGTTGTGCGTGGTGGCGCTGGTCAGCTCGATCATTTCCGACATCGGCACCAACTACGTCGGGCAACGGATCATTGCCGCCCTGCGCAAGGACCTGGGTGAAAAGGTGCTGTCAGCGCCCATCGGGCAGATCGAGCAATATCGCTCTCACCGCCTGATCCCGGTGCTGACCCACGACGTGGACACCATCAGCGACTTTTCCTTTGCCTTCACGCCCCTGGCCATCGCCGCCACCGTTACCCTGGGATGCCTGGGTTACCTGGCTTACCTGTCCGTGCCGATGTTCCTGATGATGGTGGTCGCAATCATCATCGGCAGCGCCGTGCAATTCATCGCGGGCGGCAAAGGCATCCAGGGCTTCGATCTGGCCCGTAGCCACGAAGATGAATTGCAGCGTTACTACAATGCGATTGCTTCGGGAGCCAAGGAACTGCGCATGCACCGTCCGCGGCGGTTTCGCATGAACACCCACCGCATCCAGGAAACCGCAGACCGCATCAGCGATATCCAGGTGCGTTCAGTCAACATCTATATCCTGGCCAAGACCTTTGGCTCGATGCTGTTCTTCGTGGTCATCGGCCTGGCCCTGGCGATGCAGGCCTACAACCCCAACCCCGACCCCACGGTGATTACCGGCTTCGTGCTGGTACTGCTGTATATGAAAGGCCCGTTGGAGCACCTGCTGGGTTACTTGCCCGTGGTTGGCAAGGCGAAGATTGCCTTCGGGCGCATCAGCGAACTGTCGGAACGTTTTTCTTCGCCCGAGCCCCACTTGTTGATGGACGACAGTGAAGCGCCGAAGCCTGTGGTCAACAGCCTTGAACTGCGCGGCGTCAGCTACAGCCCGCCAGCGGTTGAAGGCAGCCAACCGTTCCACCTGGGGCCGATCAACCTGAGCATCAAGCAAGGCGATATCGTGTTTGTCGTGGGCGAGAATGGTAGCGGCAAGACCACCCTGATCAAGCTGCTGCTGGGCCTGTATCCACCTCAGGCGGGTGAGATCCTGCTCAACGGTACAGCGGTGACCGACCCAGAGCGCGACGATTATCGCCAGTTGTTTACCACCGTGTTTTCCGACTATTACCTGTTCGATGACCTGGTACAAGGCAGCGCCACCCAGTCCCTGGACAGCGCCACCAAATACCTTGAGCGCCTGGAAATCGCGCACAAGGTCAGCGTCAAGGACGGCGTGTTCAGCACCACTGACCTGTCCACCGGCCAACGCAAGCGCCTGGCCCTGGTCAATGCCTGGCTGGAAGAGCGCCCGGTACTGGTGTTCGACGAGTGGGCCGCCGACCAGGACCCGGCCTTCCGCCGCATCTTCTACACCGAGCTGCTGCCGGACCTCAAACGCCTGGGCAAGACCATCATCGTGATCAGCCACGATGATCGTTATTTCGACATCGCCGATCATCTGGTGCGCCTGCGTGCCGGTCAGGTGGTGCATGAGATGGAGCCTGCATGAAGTACCGGAATAATTTTTTCCGGTTTTGCGAAGTAGGAACGTCTCACTAGTGGTAATGAGAACTAACCTCAATAAACACTTAGAATTGCCCACTTAAAACATAGAAGAGAAAGCATCCATGCCAGCACGACTCGGTCTCAGCCCCCTGAGCAAAGCGCTATCCATGCGCCGGGCCCTGAACATCAACCTCTTGCCCAGTGCCTTGGCGTTGGCTGTGTCGATGCCGATTGCAGGCTATGTGCAGGCCCAGGAGATCGAGTTGAATATTCCTGCGCAGTCGCTGGGGAGCGCACTGCAGGAATTTGGCCGCCAGACCAATGTGCAAGTGCTCTACAGCCCGGGCGATGTGCAGGGCAAGAACAGCCCCGCCGTCAAGGGCAAGATGCAGCCGCAGCAGGCCATAGCTGCATTGCTGGCCGGTAGCCAGACTACCTATAACCTCAACGGCAATACCTTGACCGTCACTGCTGCTGGCAGCGGTGGTGGGCTCGAGCTGAGCCCGACGCAAGTGACCGCCAACTACTTGGGCAACGTCACCGAAGGTTCTGGTTCCTACACGCCTGGCACGATTGCCACGGCTACACGTTTGACGTTGACCCCACGGCAAACTCCGCAGTCGATCACCGTGGTGACTCGCCAGCACATCGAGGATTTTGGCCTCAACAACATGGATGACGTGATGCGCCATACGCCGGGCATCACCGTTTCCGCCTACGACTCCGACCGCACCAACTACTATTCCCGTGGTTTTTCGGTCAATAGTTTCCAGTACGACGGTATTCCATCGACTGTGCGTAACGTCGGCTATTCGGCGGGCAACACCCTGAGCGACATGGCGATCTACGACCGTGTTGAAGTCCTCAAGGGCGCTACCGGCCTGCTCAACGGTGCCGGTTCCCTGGGTGCGACCATCAACTTGATCCGCAAGAAGCCAACCGCGGAATTCAAGGGCCATGTGCAATTGGGGGCGGGTTCCTGGGACAACTACCGCAGCGAAGTGGATGTCAGTGGCCCCTTGACCGACAGCGGCAATATCCGTGGCCGTGCGGTGGCTGCGTATCAGGACAAGAAGTCCTTTATGGACCACTACTCGCGCAAGACCGAAACCTACTACGGCATCACCGAGTTCGACCTGTCTCCCGATACCATGCTGACGGTGGGCTTCGATTACCAGGACAACATTCCACAGGGTTCCAGTTGGTCCGGCTCCTTCCCGCTGGTCAACTCCAATGGCAGCATCAACAAAATGCCGCGCTCCTACAACAACGGCACCACCTGGAGCTCGTGGGAGCAAAACACGCGTACCGCCTTTGCCATGCTCGAGCATGACCTGGGCGACGGCTGGGTGACCAAATTCCAGCTCGACCACAAGATCAACGGCTACCACGCCGATCTGGGTTCGATCCAATTCGTCCAGCCGGCAGCCGATGGCACCGCTGAGATCAACGGGCAGAAATACACCGGCGAGACCAAGAGCACCTCGGCCGACCTCTACGCCACCGGCCCTTTCAGCCTGTTTGGCCGCGAGCATGAACTGGTGGTGGGCGGCTCGATCGGCACCTCACGCTGGCAAGGCAAGGGGTACTGGTCGCCGGAATGGCCTGGCGGTAACAAGGTCGATTTCTATAACTGGAACGGCCATATCGCCAAGCCTATCTACGGTCCTGCCCAACAGCACATCGACGACACTATCCGTCAAACCGGGTATTACCTGACCGCGCGTTTCAACGTGATTGACGACCTGAACGTGATCCTGGGTGGGCGCGTGGCCAACTATCACGTGACTGGCAACAACCCTTCCTACAAGGAAACCGGGCGGTTCATTCCTTACGCCGGTGTGATCTACGACCTCAATGACAACTTCTCGGTATACGCCAGCTACACCGATATCTTCCAACCTCAGGAAAGCACCTATAAGGACCGTAACGAGAAGCTGCTGGAGCCAGACGAAGGGCAGAACTACGAGTTGGGCCTGAAAGGCGAGTTTTTCGATGGCCGCCTCAACACCAGCATCGCTTACTTCGAAGTGCATGAGACTAATCGCCCCATCTCGGATGACGCCTACAACAACCAGACACCTGCCCCGAACAACTGGGCGTTCAAGAGCTCCAAGGCCGTCACCAAAGGCTACGAAGCGGAAATTTCCGGTGAGTTGAGCCCAGGCTGGCAACTTCAAGGTGGCTACACCCACAAGATCGTACGAGACGAAGACGACAAGAAACTCTCCACCTTCGAACCCGAGCATCAGGTCAACCTGAACACCACCTACAAACTCAAGGGCGACCTGGACAAGTTCACCATCGGTGGCGGTGTACGCTGGCAGACCAAAGGTTGGAACGAGATCTGGAACGGGCCACTTGAGAAAAACCAGGACATCACCCAGGAGTCCTACTGGTTGGTGGATTTGATGACCCGCTACCAGGTCACCAAGAACCTGTCGGCTACCGTCAACTTCAATAACATCTTCGACAAGTCTTACTACACCAACGTGGGCTTCTATAACTCAGCCGCCTACGGTGAGCCACGTAATGTGATGGTCAGCACGCGCTGGGACTTCTGATTCCACGCGTCGATCGATCAAACGCCCGGTGAGCATCCCATGCTCACCGGGCTTTTTTTTGGGCGTGCAGAGATACTGGCGAAGAGGGATTGGAGCATAAAAAAACCCGGACACTGGATCCGGGTTTTTGTGATTGAGCGGCGGCTTACCTCAACGCCTCTACCAAACTGCTGATAAACACCGCGCTGTCGATAATGCCATCATGATCGGTCTCAATCATCACTGAGCGCTCGATGCGCCCTTGGCTGATCACCGTTGCCATTTGCTGCTCGATCAGGTCCTTGAAGCGCCCTGCCCGGCTCATGGACGCCCACCAACAAGTGACGGGCGCCTTGATCGGCTTGAAGTCAGCTTGCAGCAAACGCTCACTGAGTGCCCGGTCAACGTCCCAGGAAATCTGCGCCTCATTGCCACGCAGTAATTCATCCTTGATCACCGTGAAGGCTTCGCCCAAAGACTGTTCAGCCCAATTCACAAATTCCCGCCATTGTCCCGTTTCATCCTCGCTATCCCGTTGGCATTGCTGCCAGGCGTGTTGGATGGACTCGGCGAACTCAGGAAACATAACGCCCAGCAACGCTGCGCGGCGCTCATTGGCTGAGATCTCGCGAGCGTTCTCGACCACCACTGCGTCCCAATAGGGTTTGACCCATTGCGGCGGCGCAGCGTCGATCCAGCCGACAAACTCCACTTCTCGGCCGGCTTGCTCCAGGCCGTAGGCGACCTCCATCGCCAGGTTGCCGCCCAATGACCAGCCACCCACGCGGAACGCGCCTTCGGGTTGGGCCACCAACAATTGCGCGGTGTAGTCTTCGACCATTACCTGCCATTGCGGCACCGTGGCGCCCTCTTCGGCCAAGGCACGACACATGACCCCGAACACCGGGCGCTGCTCGCGCAAGGCCAGGGCAATCGCGGTGTAGCAATGCACCGAGCCGAAGCTTGGGTGGAACAGGAACAACGGCGTGCCTTGCGTCTGCTGGTTGAGCTTGACGATCAACGAAGACCGGCTATTGCCCTGCAGGCATTTGACCTGTCCCGCCACAGTAGGGTTAAGCATCAGTTGGCTGACAGACAGGTTCACGCCGCTGACCTTGCGAATTCGCTCCTTGAGCATCAACACTCGCAATGAATGGCCACCGAGCTCGAAGAAGTTGTCGTTGAGCCCTACGCGCTCCACCTCCAGCACCTCGCTCCAGACCGCTGCGATTTGCTGCTCGATCTCGCTAACGGGCGCCTGGAATTGCGCGGCACCGTGAGCCTCTGGCTTGGGCAACGCCTTACGGTCCAGCTTGCCGTTCGGGCTCAACGGCATCTGCGCCAGTACCACCCACTGCGCCGGGACCATGTAGTCGGGCAACTGCTCGGCCAGGTGTGCAACTACCCCTGCCTTCCACTCTTCAAGGGGCTGTTGCAGCACCAGGTAACCCACCAAGTGGGTACCGTCCACCGCCAGCACCGCGGCTTCGCGGACATTGTCGAGCTCCAGCAGGCGCGCTTCGATTTCGCCCAACTCTATGCGCAGGCCGCGCAGTTTGACCTGGTGATCGATGCGCCCGGCATATTCAATCACGCCATCGTCGCGATAACGCGCCAGGTCACCGGTGCGATACAGACGTGTGCCGCTGCCGAACGGGTCGGTCACAAACCGCTCGGCGGTAAGTGCCGCACGGCGGTGATAACCCCGCGCCAAGCCAATACCGCCCAAATACAGTTCGCCCAGCACGCCCACTGGCGCAGGTTCCAGGTTGTCGTCCAGCACGTAGCAGCCCAGGTTGGCAATGGGTCGGCCAATAGGTACGGCGTCGCGACCTTCCTCGACACAGGTCCAATGGGTTACGTCGATAGCGGCTTCGGTAGGGCCGTACAGGTTGTACAAGCCGGCGTGGGGCAATTTGACGAACACCTGTTGCTGGGCATCCGCAGGCAACGCTTCCCCACTGCAAACGATGTGTTGCAGGCTCTGGCATGAAGTAACCGCCGCGTCTTGCAAGAACGCTTGCAACATGGAAGGCACGAAATGCAAGGTGGTGACCTGTTGCTCGTTGATCAGCCGTACCAGCCTGGCTGGATCACGATGATCGCCCGGTGCCGCCACTACCAGACGCGCGCCGGTCATCAGCGGCCAGAAAAACTCCCACACCGACACGTCAAAGCTGAACGGAGTTTTCTGCAACACGCTGTCGTGCGGCGTGAGCCCATATGCCTGTTGCATCCAGCACAGGCGGTTGGTCAGCGCGATATGGCGGTTGCCAGCGCCCTTGGGCTGACCGGTGGAGCCGGAGGTGTAGATCACATAGGCAAGGCTTTCGCCGTGCACCGGGATATTCGGGTTGTGGCTGCTGAAGGTTTCCAGCCAGGTATCGCCACATTCCAGCACCAGGGTTTGTACACCGGCGGGAACCGGCAGTTGCGCCAGTAGATGAGCCTGGGTCAACAGCAGTTGCACACCACTGTCCAGCAGCATGTAGGCCAGGCGATCACGAGGATACTCGGGGTCCAGCGGCACATAAGCGCCACCGGCCTTGAGCACCGCCAACAGGCCAACCACCATCTCCACCGAGCGCTCTGCCGCCAGCCCCACCAGCACATCCGGGCCAACCCCGGCCGCCATCAAGCGATGCGCCAGGCGATTGGCCCGGGCGTTCAACGCGCTGTAACTCAAGGCTTGCCCCGCGAAAATCAAGGCGGGTGCATCCGGTGTACGCAGCACCTGAGCCTCGATCAGCGTGTGGACCGCTTGATCCAGCGGGTAATCCACCGCAGTCGCATTCCAATCATGCAATACCCACTGCCGCTCGGCCTGCGCCACTGAGGGCAACGCGCCAAGGCGTTGACTGCCGTCGCTGGCCAGGGCCAGCAGCAACTGCTGGAAGTGCTCGGCCAAGCGCTGGATATGCGCGCCGCTGAAAGCCTGGCGGGAGTAGTTGAACTCCAAGCCCAGTGTCTGGCCTATAGCCAACAACACGGTCAATGGATAGTGGGTCTGTTCCAGGCTGTGCACTGCGCCAAAACGCAGCCCCGACGGTGCCCCCTGCTCCAGCGCCTCGGACACCGGGTAGTTCTCGAACACCAGGATACTGTCGAACAGCGCCTCTCCACCCAGCCCGGCCCAACGCTGGATCTCGAACAGCGGCGTGTGTTCATGCTCACGCAAGCCAACGTTCTGTTGCTGAAGTTGCTCCAGCCAATGGCTGACCGACATTTGCGCATCCGGCGTCGCCACCACCGGCAGCGTGTTAATGAACAAGCCGACCTGCTGTTCAATCCCACGCAGTTCCGCCGGACGCCCTGCTACCGTGGCGCCGAATGCTACGGTGGCTTGCCCGGTGTGGTGATGCAACAGCAACAACCAGGCGCCTTGCACCAGGGTATTGAGGGTCACCTTGTGACGTTGGGCGAAGGCTTTGAGGTGTTCGGTTTGCGCAGCATCCAGGCTCAAGCGATGCTCGCCATTGACCGCCTGGGCCGCATCCACCTCAGTCTCTACGGCACCGGCCAGGCGCGTGGGCGCCTGCAAGTTGACCAGTTGCGCCTGCCAGAACGCCTGGCTGACGGCTTTGTCCTGTGCCTGCAGCCAGCCGATGTAGTCGCGATACCGCCCGGTCGGCGCTGGCAGCGGCTCACCGGCATACTGTTGCAACACCTCGCCGAACAGCTGCGAACCACTCCAGCCATCCATCAAAATATGGTGATTGGTGTAGATCAGGTGGTAGTTCGTCGCCCCCGTGCGTACTAGCGTCAAGCTCAACAGCGGTGCCTGCTCCAGGACAAAACCCTGGGTGCGTGCCGACTCGGCCAGCTCATCCAGGGCCTGGTTGCAGTCCTTACGGGTCTGCCAATCCAACGCCATAAACGGCAGGCGCACCTGCTTGTAGACCACCTGCAAAGGCTGTTCAAGCTCCGCCTGCCAGACAAAACCGCTACGCAGGATCTCGTGGCGTTGCACCGCCACCTGCCAGGCCTGGTGGAAGCGCGCCACATCCAGGCCCTGCACATCAATGCGCATCTGGTTGATGTAGTCACCCGAACCTTCGCCGTACAGCGATTGGAACAGCATGCCTTGCTGCATGGGTGACAATGGGTACAGGTCTTCGACCTCAGCCACGTTCAGTGCCAAGCCATCCAACTGGTCCTGGGACAACCGCGCCAACGGGAAGTCCGACGGCGTCACGCCCTGATGCGCCGACTCACAACAATGATCAATCAGAGCCTTGAGTTCCAAGGCATAGTCGTCGGCCAAGCATTTGACGGTTGCTTCACCGAACATCGCCTGGCTGAAACTCCAGTTCAACTTCAGCTCGCCACCATAGACCTGACCGTTGATTTCCAGCCAGTTGCCCAAAGGTGCCTGCGGGCTTTGCTCTGCACCGCTGGCATCAGCGGTCGGCGTGAACAGTCCTGGCTGTTCGCCGCTGTCGAAGCTGGCATCGAACTGCCCCAGATAGTTGAAGGTGATACGTGGCTGCGGCAAGGCCGCCAACGCCTGTTGCGTTGCGGCATTACCCAGGTAACGCAGGGCACCGAACCCCAGGCCCTTGTCGGGCACGGCTCGCAGCTGCTCCTTGATGCGTTTGAGGGAAGCAGCCAGGGAATCGGCCGGTACCAGTTGCACAGGGTAAAGGCTGGTGAACCAACCGACAGTGCGAGTCAGGTCGATGTCATCGAACAGATCTTCGCGGCCATGACCTTCAAGCCGGATCAACGTCGAAGCCTCGCCGCTCCAGCGCGTAATAACTCGCGCCAGGGCAGTCAACAGCAGGTCATTGATCTGGGTGCGATAGGCACTCGGCGCGTCGTGCAGCAAGCGCCGAGTATAGGTGGCATCCAGGTGTGTGCTCACACTCAGGGCCAGTTGGTTGCTCAGGCTCGCCTGTGGATCGGCGCCCGGCAAGCCGACCGGGCTGCCCTGCAATTGCGTCTGCCACCAAACCAGCTCGTGTTGTAACGCCGGGCTGTTGGCGTAGGTCTGCAGGCGAGCAGCCCAGGCGCGGGTGGCGCTGGTCTTGGCTGGCAGCGTCACAGGGGCGCCTTGGGCCAGTTGCTGATACGTGCTTTGCAAGTCTTCAAGCAGGATGCGCCACGACACACCGTCCACCACCAAGTGATGGATCACCAGCAACAAGCGCTGTGAACCGTCGGCCAACTGCGCCAACACCGCACGCAATAACGGGCCCGCGCCTAAGTCGAGACTGCGTTGGGCCTCTTCGCCCAAAGCCTCAAGTTCTTCGACGCTGTTCAATGTAGTTTGCCATAGCACTTGTTCAGCCTGGTGCTGATCCGGACCACGGTAGGCCGCGCTCCAGCCCTGTGCGCCCTCGACAAAGGTGCTGCGCAAGGCATCGTGATGCACGATCAACGCCTGCAGTGCGGCCAACAACAGCGGTACCTGCAACGGCTGGTGCGGTTGCAGCACCGCAGATTGGTTCCAGTGATGACGCTGGGGAATCTCATCGGCAAAAAAACTGTGTTGCACCGGCAACAACAGCAAATCGCCAGTCAGCGGCGACTGATCCATCTGCACCACACCGTCGCCTTCCCTCGCGACCGTCGCCAGGCTCTGCACCGTCTGATGCTGGAACAACTCCTTGGGCGTGAAACGCACACCCGCCTGGCGGGCGCGGCTGACCAGTTGAATCGAAATGATCGAATCGCCGCCCAGCTCGAAGAAATTATCATGCAGGCCCACCTGTGGCAGGCGTAGCACATCGGACCAGATCGCGGCGATCTTCTGCTCCAACTCGCTCTCGGGCGCCACATACACCTGCTGCATCTGGCTCACATCCGGCAGCGGCAACCCCTTGCGGTCGAGCTTGCCGTTGGGGGTCAGCGGCATACGCTCAAGGAACATCAAATGCGTCGGCACCATGTAGTCCGGCAAGCGGGTTTTCAAGGCGCGCCGCAAGGTTTCGCGACCGTTTGATTGAGCGACAGCATCACCCAGGAGCGTCGGGTCCAGTGGTACGACATAGGCCACCAGTTGTTTGCCGGTCGGCCCCTCCTGGGCCACCACCACGGTTTCACCGACACTGGCTTGCTCACGCAAGCGCGCTTCGATTTCCCCCAGTTCGATACGGAAACCGCGGATCTTCACCTGATGATCGACACGCCCCAGGTAATCCACTACGCCATCCGGACGCCCGCGGGTCAGGTCGCCGCTGCGATATACGCGACTGCCGGGCTTGCCGAACGGGTCCGGCACGAAGCGTTCGGCGGTTAACGCAGGACGCTCCAGATAACCCCGGGCCACGCCCTCGCCGCCCAGGTACAACTCGCCGGCTACGCCGATGGGTTGCAGGTTCAGTTGCGCATCCAACACGTAGCCACTGCGGTTACCCAACAAAGTGCCGATGGGCGCGTAGACGGCGCCACATAGGTCGCCCTTGCGTGCCTTCCACAACAGCGGTGTGACCACGGTTTCCGTCGGGCCGTAGCCGTTGAACAGGTACTTGGGTTTCAGCGCGCGCCACGCCAGGTCATAGCTGGCCTGGGCCACCGCATCACCGCCAAAGCAGTACACCCGCACCGCCGGCGGGTTGCCGTCGCGCTCGGCATGTTCGGCCAACTGTTGCAGGTACACCGGTGGGAACACCGCCATGGTCACGTTATGGCGATGCATCTGCTCGTAGGTGTATTCCGGCAGCCACAGGCTGTCGTCACGGATCAACACGCTGGCGCCGTTGATCAGCGGGTGCATCCAGCCTTCGTGGGAGCCGTCGAAAGCGAACGACATGAAGTGCAGCTCGCAATCGGCCGGCGAGGTTTCATAGCGCTCGCCGGTAGCGATGATATGCGCCACGAGCGGGCCGTGTGACACCGCCACGCCCTTGGGCAAACCGGTGGAACCGGAGGTGTAGATCACGTAGGCGAGGTTGTCGCCGTCCAGCGCCACAGTCGGGGCCGTATCGCTGTAATCCGACCAGGCTTGCACCTGATCCACCGCCAAGGCGTCGAGGCCGTCCGGGATCGGCAACCGGTGTTGCACGGCCGAATGGGTCAACAGCAATTTCGAGCGGCTGTCTTGCATCATGTACAGCAGGCGATCACGTGGGTATTCGATATCCAGCGGCACATACACACCGCCGGCTTTCATCACCGCCAGGAACGCCACCATGATTTCGGCACTGCGCGGCATGGCGATGGCCACCCGCACTTCCGGGCCGACGCCACGAGCGATCAGGGCATGGGCCAGGCGGTTGGCCTGGCGATCCAGTTCGCCGTAGCTCAGGGTTTGCGCGTCGAACTTCACCGCCACCGCCGTCGGGTTTGCCCGGGCGCGATCGGCAAACAGTTGATGCACCAGGCGCTCGGCCGAAAAGCCAGACTCCGTGCGGTTCCACAGTTGCAGGATCTGTTGTTGTTCGGTCGCGTCCAGCAAGCTTAACTGGCTGAGCTGCTGCCGTGGGTTGGCGACCATACCTTGCAGCAGGTTCTGCCAGTGACGCGCCATGCGTTGCACGGTGCTGGCTTCGAACAGGTCCTGGGCATAACCCAAGGTGGCCCATATACCTTCGGTGGACTCCTGAATATCCAGGTCCAGGTCGAAATGTGCGGTCTTGCTGTCCCAGTCCAGCCCTTCTACCCGCAGCCCTGGCAATTGGTGCTGAACCTGAGCCTGGCCGACGTCAGTCTGATGATTGAACATGACCTGGAACAGCGGGTTGTGGCTCAGGCTACGCTCAGGTTGCAGGGCTTCCACCAGTTGTTCGAACGGCAAATCCTGGTGGGCCTGGGCTTGCAGGGCGCGTTGCCGAACGTGCTGCAGCAACTGCTCGACACTCATTTGCCCATGCACATCCGCCTTGAGCACCTGGGTGTTGACGAAGAAGCCAATCAAGCGCTCGGTCTCGCTGCGATTGCGGTTGGCAATCGGCACGCCGACACGTATTTCTTCCTGGCCGCTGTAGCGGTGCAACAAGGTCTGGAACGATGCCAGCAACAACATGAACAGGGTCACGCCCTGCTGGTGGGCCAAAGCCTTGAGCCCCTGGGTGAGTTCGGGCGCCAGCTCGAACGCCAGGCGCGCGCCGCGGTGGCTCTGCACAGCCGGGCGCTGGTGATCGAACGGTAACTCCAGCACGCTCTGCTCACCGCCCAACAGCTCACGCCAGTAGGCCAGTTGACGTTGCTTCTCACCGGCGTCCATCCAGCTGCGCTGCCATACGGCATAGTCGGCATACTGGATCGGCAGCGCCGGCAACTGCACGTCCTGGCCCTGGCTGTAACCGGCATACAACTGCACCAGTTCCTCGACCACCAACTGCATCGACCAACCATCGGAGACGATGTGATGTTGCACCAACACCAACACATGCTCGTCGGCGGCCAAGCGCAACAGCGTGACACGCAGCAACGGGCCTTGTTGCAGGTCGAACGGCTGGGCGATCAGCGCTTGCACCCTGGCTTTGAGCTGGGCGTCATCGACATCAGCCTGGGTGATCGGCAAGGACATTGGCGGCTCAATCACTTGCACCGCGCCGTCTTGATCCTGGCGGATATGGGTGCGAAGGCTTTCATGGCGCGCCAGCAAGCTATCGAAACTGCGTTGCAACGCAGCCAGGTCCAATTGCCCTTTCAGGCGCAGCGCGCTGGGAATGTGATACGCCGCGCTGCGGGGTTCCAGTTGCCAGAGAAACCATTGCCGCTCCTGGGCGTAAGACAGTGGCAACGGCTGCACGCGCCCCGCCGGCAGTAGGGCCGGCGCCGTTGGCAATAGGCTCTCCTGGGTTTGCAAGGCCGCGACAAACGCCTCCAGCCGCGGGTGTTCGAACACGGCTTTGAGCGGCACTTCCAGGCTCAGGGTCTGGCGGATGCGTGACACCACCTGCATTGCCAACAGGGAATGCCCTCCCAGTTCGAAGAAGTGCTGGTTCAAGCCCACCCGTTCGGCCCCCAGAATAGCCGCCCAGATCGCCGCCACCTGTTGTTGCAACGGGGTGACCGGCGCTCGCCAATCCTGTTGTTCCACGCTGGCATCTGGCTTGGGCAGGGCCTGGCGATCCAGCTTGCCGTTGGGGTTGAGCGGCATGCGGTCGAGGAAGATCAGGTGCGCCGGCACCATGTAGTCCGGCAGATGGTCGCGCAAGGTGGCCATCAACTGTTCGCCCACCTCGGCGCGCTCGGTTTCAGACAGCGTCTGCGCAGGCACCAGGTAGGCCAGCAGTTGGTTGTCGGCAGCCAGCAACAGCGCTTCACGCACGCTGTCCTGGGCCAGCAGCACGGTTTCGATTTCACCCAGTTCAATGCGGAAACCACGGACCTTGACCTGGTGATCGACCCGCCCGACATATTCCACCACACCATCGGCGCGATAACGCGCCAGGTCGCCGGTGCGGTAAAGGCGCTCGCCGGATGGGCTGAACGGATCAGCGACAAAGCGCTCGGCGGTCAGGCCTGGCCGTTGCAAATACGCACGGGCCAAGCCATTGGCGCTGGCGATATAGAGTTCACCCACGGCGCCCAGCGGTAGCAGGTTCAGGTCACGGTCCAGCACATACAGGCCACGCCCTGGCAGCGCCCGGCCAATGGGGCTGGCACCGCCGGCGCCGACGGCGCTCGGGTCAGTGCAGTCCAGCACGCTGGAAACCACGGTGGCCTCGGTAGGCCCGTAGGTATTGAGCAAGCGCACATGGCCGAGCCCGGCGCGCTGCCACAATAGTGGGCCGTCCAACGGCATGGCTTCGCCGCCGATATGGATCTGGCGCAAAGCACCATAGGTCCTTGGGCCTGCTGCCAGGCAATCTTGCAGGAACAGCTTCCAGTAGGCCGTGGGCAAGTCGGCCAGGGTAATGCCCTGGGCGATGATCTGCCGATACAGCTCGGCACCGTCCCACAACTGCGGGCCACGCAGTACCACGGTGGCGCCAAGGGTCAGGGCTGGGTACAGCTGCTCGACGAAACCGTCGAAGTTCAAGGTGGCAAACTGCAGCACTCGGTCCTGGGCAACCAGCTGCGAGTAATCCGCCGCGATGCCAGCAAACTCACTCAGTGCAGCCTGGCTGATGGCAACCCCCTTGGGCTTGCCTGTGGAGCCGGAGGTGTAGATCACATACGCCAGGCTCTGGGGCTCGACATCAACCGGTAAATTACTGTCGGCACACAACGCCAACTGCGCCTGGACCCGGTCGATGTCCACCGCCAGCACCCGGGCCGGCAACGGCAGACGCCCATGCAGGTGGGATTGGGTCAACACCAGGCCCACACCACTGTCCTCAAGCATATGCGCCAGGCGTTCGCGGGGGTACTCAGGGTCCAGCGGCACATAGGCCGCTCCTGTCTTGAGCACCGCGAGCAAGCTGACCACCATGGAAAAAGAGCGCTCCACGGCGATCCCCACCAGCCCTTGGGGGCCGACGCCCTGGGCCAGCAGGTAATGCGCCAGGCGGTTGGCCTGACGGTTCAGTTCTCCATAGCTGAGGGCCTGCTCATCCAGGGCCAGGGCCTGACGTTCCGGCTGCTGATCAGCCTGGGCTTCAAACAGCCGGTGCACAGCCTCAAAGGGGGTGACACCAGCCGGGGTGTTCCAGTCCTGGAGCATCCTGTGTTGCTCAGCGGCACCCACCATCGGCAGCTCGCAGAGGCGGCTGCGGGGTGCACTCACCACCGCCTGCAGCAGGTACTGCCAATGTTGCGCCAAGCGCTCGATGGTGGCGGCATCGAACAGGTCGGTGGCGTAGGTCAGCGCGGCCCAAAGCCCGTCGGCGGATTCATGGGTGTCCAGGCTCAGGTCAAAATGGGTGGTCTGGCTGTCCCAGTCCAGTTCCACCACACGCAGGCCCGGCAACTGTTGGCCTTCGCGGCCGCCCTGGGCCTCGGTCTGGTGGTTGAACATCACCTGGAACAACGGGTTATGGCTCAAGCTGCGTTCAGGCTGCAATGCCACCACCAGTTGCTCGAACGGCAGGTCCTGATGAGCCTGGGCCTCGAGGGCGCGGCGTTTGGTTTGTTGCAGCAGCTCGGCAAAGCTCATCTGCCCGTCAAGGTCAGCCTTGAGTACCTGGGTGTTGACGAAGAAGCCGATCAGCCGCTCGGTTTCGACGCGGTTACGGTTGGCGTTCGGCACGCCAATGCGGATATCCGACTGCCCGCTGTAGCGATACAACAGGGCTTGGAACGACGCCAGCAGTAGCATGAACGCGGTCACGCCCTCTTGCTGCGCCAGGCGCTTGAGGCCCGCCACCAACGTCGGTTGCAGATGCACCTGCAGGCTTGCACCGCGATGGCTTTGCTGCGCCGGGCGCGGGCGGTCAAGCGGCAATTCCAGCACCGGTTGCTCGCCGCCCAGCAGGGCCTGCCAATACGCGAGTTGGCGCGCCTGTTCCCCGGCTTCCATCCAGCCGCGTTGCCACAGCGCGTAGTCGGCGTACTGGATCGGCAGTTCCGGGAGTTGCAGGTCATGGCCCTGGCTATGGGCGGCGTAGAGCTGCACCAGTTCCTCCACCATCACCTGCATCGACCAGCCATCGGAGACGATGTGGTGCTGCACCATCACCAGCACATGCTCATCCTCGGCCAGTTGCAACAGCGTCACACGCAACAACGGCGCCTGGTGCAAATCGAACGGCCGCGCCACCTCCTCTTCCACCCGCGCCATCAACTGCGCTTGGTCGACATGCGCCTGCTGGATCTGCACCCGCGCCTGCGGCATCACTGCCTGCCACAGACGTTCATCGTCCTCGACCAATTGCGTGCGCAAGCTTTCATGCCGGGCCAGCAGGCTGTCGAAACTGCGTTGTAACGCTGCCAGGTCCAAGTGCCCGTGCAAACGCAGGGCGCCAGGGATGTGGTAGGCGGTACTGTCCTTGTCCAGTTGCCAGAGGAACCACTGGCGTTCCTGGGCGTAAGACAACGTCGGTGTGTCGCTGTCGTGGCGGGTGGGAGCAATCGGCAGTTGAGCGAAACTCATGCCCCGGCTTTGCAGGCGCTGGTAAAACTGCTGGCGCTGCTCCAGAGGCAAGCGAAGAAAGCGCGACACCAGGTCGATATTAGGGTTGGAAAGCATGGTTCAAATCGCCTCTAGTTCGCTCAAAAAGTCACGAAGGTCATCAAAATCTTCCACGCTGCCGGCGCGGAAAGTGGCTGCGGCCTGCACGTAGGCGCGCAGCGATTCGGTCTGGAACAGTTCCATCAACGGTACGTCCAGGCCGAGCTCGGCCTGCACCCGCGAGGTAATCTGGATCGCCAGCAAGGAGTGGCCACCGACATCAAAGAAGTTGTCGTTCAGGCCCACTTGCGGCAGGTGCAGGATGTCGGCCCAGATTGTGGCGATCTGCTGCTCAAGCTCGGTTTGCGGAGCCAGGTACTGCTGCTGCATCTGGCTCGCATCCGGCACCGGCAGGCCTTTGCGGTCGAGCTTGCCGTTGGGGGTCAGCGGCATCTGCGCCAGGAATACGAAGTGGCTGGGCACCATGTAGTCCGGCAGGTCGGCTTTCAGGGCACGACGCAGGGCGTCACGGAACTCAACCTGGTCGGCCAGGCTGGCGTCGGCCGGTACCACATAGGCCACCAGTTGTTTGCCGGTCGGCCCCTCCTGGGCGACCACCACGGTTTCACCGACACTGGCTTGCTCACGCAAGCGCGCTTCGATTTCCCCCAGTTCGATACGGAAACCGCGAATCTTCACCTGATGGTCGACACGGCCCAGGTAATCCACTACGCCATCCGGACGCCCGCGAGTCAGGTCACCACTGCGATACACGCGACTGCCGGGCTTGCCGAACGGGTCCGGCACGAAACGCTCGGCAGTCAGTGCCGGGCGCTCCAGATAACCCCGCGCCACGCCCTCGCCGCCTAGGTACAACTCGCCGGCCACGCCGATGGGTTGCAGGTTCAGTTGCGTGTCCAATACATAACCGCTGCGGTTGCCCAGCAAGGTGCCGATGGGCGCGTAGACGGCGCCGCAAGGGTCGCCCTTGCGTGCCTTCCACAGCAGCGGCGTGACCACGGTTTCCGTCGGCCCATAGCCGTTGAACAAGTACTTGGGTCTCAGCGCTCTCCAAGCCAGGTCATAGCTGGCTTGAGCAACGGCATCACCACCGAAGCAATACACCCGCACCGCCGGTGGGTTGCCGTCGCGCTCGGCATGTTCGGCCAACTGTTGCAGGTACACCGGTGGGAACACCGCCATGGTCACGTCGTGGCGATGCATCTGCTCGTAGGTATATTCCGGCAACCACAGGCTGTCATCACGGATCAACACGCTGGCGCCATTGATCAGCGGGTGCATCCAGCCTTCGTGGGAGCCGTCGAAGGCGAAGGACATGAAGTGCAGTTCGCAATCGGCCGGTGAGGTTTCATAACGCTCGCCAGTGGCAATGATATGCGCCACCAGCGGGCCGTGTGACACCGCCACGCCCTTGGGCAAACCGGTGGAGCCGGAGGTGTAGATCACGTAGGCGAGGTTGTCGCCATCCAGAGCCACATCCGGTGCCGTATCGCTGTAACCGGCCCATTCTTCGGTGCGATCAATCGCCAGGGTATCCAGACCCTCGGAGACTGGCAGTTGCTGCAACGCCCGGCTGTGAGTCAGCAGCAGTTGCGCACGGCTGTCTTGCATCATGTACAGCAGGCGATCACGTGGGTATTCGATATCCAGCGGCACATACACACCACCGGCTTTCATCACCGCCAGGAACGCCACCATGATCTCGGCACTGCGCGGCATGGCGATGGCCACCCGCACTTCCGGGCCGACGCCACGGGCGATCAAGGCATGGGCCAGGCGGTTGGCCTGGCGATCCAGTTCGCCGTAAGTCAGGGTTTGCGCGTCGAATTTAACCGCCACTGCGTCCGGGGTTTGCCGGGCGCGATCGCCGACCAATTCATGCACCAGGCGCTCGGCTGAAAAACCGGTGTCGGCCTGGTTCCACAGCTCAAGAATCTGCTGTTGCTCATCCTCGCCCAGCAAGCTCAATTGGCTGATGGGTTGCTGTGGGTCGATCACCATTGCCCGCAAGAGGTTCTGCCAATGCCCGGCCATGCGCTCGATGGTCGCCACAGCGAACAGATCGGTGGCATAACTCAGAGAGGCACGCAGGGCCGTCTGGCTTTCTTCCACATCCAGCGCCAAGTCGAACTGGGCCACGCCTTCGTCCAGATCCAGGACTTCGACGTGCAGGTCGGCCAGGCGATGCAGATGGCTGTCGGCAGCGCTCACACGGTGGTTGAACAACACTTGGAACAACGGGCTAAGGCTAAGGCTGCGCTCCGGTTGCAATGCCTGCACAAGCTGTTCGAACGGCAGGTCCTGGTGAGCCTGGGCCTCCAGGGAGCGCTGACGTACCTGGTGCAGCAGTTGCTCGGTGCTCATTTGCCCGTGGATATCGGCCTTGAGCACTTGGGTGTTGACGAAGAAGCCGATCAACCCCTCGGTTTCCAAGCGGTTGCGGTTGGCAATCGGCACGCCCACGCGCACATCTTCCTGGCCGCTGTAGCGATGCAGCAGCGCTTGGTAAGACGCCAGCAGGAGCATCGGCAGCGTGACGCCAGCGTGCTGCGCCAGTGCGCGCAAACTGCCCAACAACTCCGGATGCAACTCGATACCCAAGCGTGCGCCGCGATGGCTTGGCTGTGCTGGGCGCGGATGGTCGAACGGCAACTCCAGCACCGGTTGCTCGCCGCTCAACTGCTCGCGCCAGTAGGCCAGTTGACGCGCCTGCTCCCCCGCCTCCATCCAACCGCGCTGCCACACGGCATAATCGGCGTACTGGATCGGCAGCGCCGGCAATTGCACGTCTTGGCCTTGGCTGTTAGCGGCATACGCCTGCACCAACTCTTCGACCATCAACTGCATCGACCAGCCGTCAGAGACGATGTGATGCTGCACCAGCACCAGCACGTGGTCGTCCTCGGCCAGGCGCAGCAAGGTGGCCCGCAGCAGCGGCCCACGCAGCAGGTCGAAAGGCTGGGCGACCACCTGCGCGACCCGCGCCTTGAGGCCGGCATAGTCGCTGTCGATCTGCTCGATATCGACCCGGCCCTGGGCGTCAATGACTTGAACCGCGCCGGTGGCGTCCTGACGGAAATACGTGCGCAGGCTTTCATGGCGAGCCAGCAAGCTATCAAAGCTCTCTTGCAGCGCGGTCAGGTCCAACGGCCCCTGCAAACGCAAGGCGCTGGGGATGTGATACGCGGCGCCGGCCGGGTCCAGTTGCCAGAGGAACCACTGGCGCTCCTGGGCATAAGACAGCGGCAGAGGCTGCGTGCGGTCGGCCTTGATCAACGCCGGCGCGGTGACGCCCTCCTCGCCCAAGGCCCGCACGAAATCACCCAGTAGCGGCTGTTCGAACAAGGCCTTGAGTGGGACTTCCAGCGCCAGGGCCTGACGCACCCGTGACACCACCCGCGTGGCCAGCAATGAATGCCCGCCCAACTCGAAGAAATGATCGTCGAGGCCCACCCGGGGCAATTCCAGTACCTCGGCCCAGATTGCCGCTACCTGCTGCTCACGCGGGGTGACGGGCGCTACATGGCCCTTGAGCGACAGGCTGGCATCCGGTTTGGGCAATGCCTTGCGGTCGAGCTTGCCGTTGGGGGTCAGCGGCAGGCTGTCGAGGAACAGCCACTGCGCGGGCACCATGTAGTCCGGCAAGCGCTCGCGCAGCGCGGTTTTATAGACCTGCGCCGCCTGCGGCGCGGCGCTGACCAGGTAAGCGACCAGCCGGTCGTTATCGGCCAGCACCACGGCTTCGCGTACGCCGTCGTACTCGCGCAGGCAGGCTTCGATTTCACCCAGCTCGATACGAAACCCCCGGACCTTGACCTGATGGTCGACACGGCCGATGTATTCCACCACGCCGTCGGCCCGATAGCGTGCCAGGTCACCAGTACGGTACAGGCGTTCGCCCGGAACCCCAAACGGGTTGGGTACGAAGCGTTCAGCGGTCAGCGCCGGCTGCCCGTGGTAACCCCGCGCCAGGCCGACACCGCCGATCAGCAGCTCACCGGACACACCTTGGGGGCATGGCGTGAGACCGGCATTGAGGATGAACAAGCCGGTATTGGCGATGGGCCGTCCAACGAACGGCAATGCCTGATGCAAACGATGAGCCGCCGACCAGATGGTGGTTTCCGTCGGGCCATAGAGGTTCCACAACGGGCCTTGCAGGTCGAGCATGCGCTGGGCCAAATCGACGGGCAGCGCTTCGCCACCGCACAGGCAGGCGATGCCACGCAGTGAATGAGCCCGTGGGCTGTCGAGCAACATGCGCCAGGTCGAAGGCGTGGCTTGCAGCACATTCGCCGCCTGGCGCTGGGCCAGATCGAGGATCGCCTCGGGGTCGAGGGCCGTTGCCTGGGTGCTCAGCACCACGGTACCGCCGACACTCAGCGGCACATACAGCTCCAGGGCGAAGATGTCGAACGAGAAGGTGGTCAGCGACAACAGCCGCGCATCCTGGCCGATACTCAACGTGCCGGCCATGCCGCTGGTGAAGCTGCACAGCGCCTTGTGACGAACCATCACCCCTTTGGGCTTGCCAGTGGAGCCAGAGGTGTAGATCACGTAGGCCAGATGCTCCGGTGTCATGGCAACCTGGGGATTGTGCTGCGCTGTGCCGGCCTCCTCCACCATCAGCACCTGCACGCCGTGCGGCTGAGCCAGGTGCCCCAGCAGGTGCGGTTGCGTCAGCAATACCCGGGCGCGGCTGTCTTCAAGCATGTAGGCCAGGCGCTCTGCCGGGAATTGCGGGTCGAGCGGCACATAGGCGCCACCGGCCTTGAGGGTCGCGAGCAAGCCAACCACCATGTCCAGGGAACGCTCCACGTGTACTGCAACCAGCACGTCCGGGCCGACGCCCATGTCGATCAGACGATGGGCGAGCCGATTGGCGCGACGGTTGAGTTCGCCGTAGCTCAGGCGCTCATCATTGAAATGCAGCGCGATGGCGTCGGGTTGCGCCGCGGCCTGGGCCTCAAACAACTGGTGTACACAGCGTTCGCGTGGGTAGTCGGTGTCGCTGCGGTTCCAGTCGTGCACCATGTGCTGCCATTGCGACGGGCTGAGCATCGCCAGGTCGTCCAAGGCCACCGAGGCATCCTGCAGGACCGCGCGCAGCAGGTTTTGCCAATGCTCGGCCAAACGCTCCACGGTCGCCGCGTCAAACAGATCCGTGGCGTAAGTCAGCGAGGCCCAGAGACCGTCCACCGATTCCTCGGTTTCCAGGTTCAGGTCGAATTGCGTGCTGTGACCGGCCCAATCCACGGGCTGCAAATCCAGGCCGGGCAATTGCACCGGGGCTGAACGCAGGCTGTCCTGATGGTTGAACATCACCTGGAACAGCGGGTTATGGCTCAGGCTGCGCTCGGGCTGCAACACTTGCACGAGCTGTTCGAACGGCAGGTCCTGATGGGCCTGCGCCTCCAGGGCACGCTGCTTGACCTGGGCCAGCAACTGGTCGAACGGCATCTGCCCGTGCACGTCAGCTTGCAGCACCTGGGTGTTGACGAAAAAGCCCAGCAGTCGCTCGGTTTCGAAGCGATTACGGTTGGCGACCGGTACGCCGACACGCACCTGTGCCTGGCCGCTGTAGCGGTGCAGCAAGGTCTGGAACGAGGCCAGCAACAGCATGAACAGCGTCACGTCCTGACGCTGGGCCAGGGCCTTGAGTTCAGTCAGCAGCGCACGCTCCAGATGAATCTGGCGGCGCGCGCCACGATGGCTCTGCACTGCGGGGCGTGGATAGTCCAGCGGCAGGTCCAGCAACGAATGTTCGTGCCCCAGACGAGCGCACCAGTAATCGAGCTGGCGTTGTTGTTCCCCAGCCGCCATCCAGTCGCGCTGCCACTGGGCGTAGTCGGCGTACTGGATCGGCAAGGCCGGCAACCCTGCGTCGCCTTGGTACAGCGCCACCCACTCGTCGATCATCACTTGCATCGACCAGCCGTCAGAGATGATGTGGTGCTGGGTGATGACCAGCACATGGTGATCAGGCGCGACGATCAGCAACTTGACGCGCATCAGCGGGCCGTTGCGCAGGTCGAACGGGCGCTGGATCTCTTCGGTGACAGCCTGCTCGATAGCGCCGGCGTCGACCTCTTGTTGTTCAACCGGCACTGCCAGGCTTGGGTGGATGACTTGCACGGTGTGCTCGCCCGACTCCACGAAGGTGGTGCGCAGTGGTTCATGGCGCTGCACCAGGGCCTCGACGGCGCGCTCCAGCGCCGCGATGTGGAGTTCACCGCGCAGGTGCAAGGCGCTGGGCACATGATAGGCCGCGCTGGTGGGATCCAATTGCCAGAGAAACCACTGCCGCTCCTGGGCAAAGGACAACGCCAGCGGCTGCTCACGGCCAACCGCCTGCATCACAGGCGCGGTATCGGCCTGCACGCCTGCGCACGCCGCTGCGAAAGCGGCCAGCGTCGGCTGTTCGAACAGGGCCCGCAACGGCACTTCCAGCTTGAGATCGTGGCGCACCCGGGAGATCACTTGGGTGGCCAGCAAGGAGTGGCCGCCGCGTTCGAAGAAGTGATCTTCCAGGCCAACCTGCTCGACCTGCAACACTGCTTGCCAGATCGCCGCCAACTGGATTTGCAATGGACTTTGCGGCGCCACGTAGGCGGCGCTGGCCTGGTTCAGGTCGGGTGTGGGCAGCGCACGGCGGTCGAGCTTGCCGTTGTGGTTCAACGGCAAGGCATCGAGGACCACCCAATGGCCCGGCACCATGTAGTCCGGCAACGTCTGGCGCAAGCGCGCCGCCAGTGCCTGGGCCTCCAGCGCTTGGCGTTCGGCTGGCACCACGTACGCCACCAATTGCACGCCGGTCGCGCTCGGCTGCGCAAGCACGGCGGCTTCTCGCACGTTGGGCAAGGCTTGCAGGCTGGCTTCGATTTCGCCCATTTCGATACGCAGGCCACGAATCTTCACTTGATGGTCGATACGCCCGACGTACTCCAGTGCACCCGCCGGGTTGTACCGGGCCAGGTCGCCACTGCGATAAAGCCGCGCACCGGGCATGGCGGAAAACGGGTCCGGCAAGAAGCGTTCGGCGGTCAGCGCCGGGCGGTCGAAGTAGCGTTGCGCCAAGCCAACCACGGCACCAATGCACAGCTCGCCCACGCCATCGGTGGCCAACAGTTCGAAACCGCTGTCGAGTACATACAGGCCGCGCCCGGCAATCGCCTGCCCGATTGGCACGCCGTAGGCGTCGTTGGCATCGGCCAATTGGCACTCATGCACACTGGACACCACCGTGGCTTCGGTCGGCCCGTAGGTGTTGACCAGGCTCACATTGCCCAAGCCCGCGGCGTGCCAGGCACGCACGCCCTCCACTGACATGGCTTCACCCCCCACATGCACCTGGCGCAGCTTGCCCAGGGAGCGACGGTGCTCGGCGCACTCTTGCGCCAACAGGTACCAGTAGGCGGCGGGCAAATCGGCCAGGGTCACGCCCTGCTCGACAATCTCTTGCGCCAGTTGGCCGGCATCCCAGAGTTCATCGCCACGCATGATCAACGCCGCGCCCGCACACAGGGGCGGGAAGCATTGCTCGACAAAACCATCGAAACTGAAGGTCGCAAACTGCAACACGCGGTCCTCGGCGCAAAGTCGGCTGTACAGCGTGGCGCTGTCACAGAACTGGCCGAGGGCGGCATGGTCGATGGCCACGCCTTTGGGCTGGCCGGTGGAGCCAGAGGTGTAGATCACATAGGCCAGGTCAGCCGCCGCCGCGTGATTAGGCGGATTGGTTGTCGGGTAGCCGGTCAGTTCGTCGCCACTGGCACTGAAATCCATGCGGGTCAGGCCGCGGGGCAAAGGCAAGTCGGCGAGCAAGCCGGTTTCGCTGAGCAGCACGTCCAGGCGGCTGTCGGCGAGCATGTAGGCCAAACGTTCCGCCGGGTATTCAGGGTCCAGCGGTACGTAGGCCGCCCCGCTTTTGAGCACTGCCAGCAGGCTGACGATCAACTGCGGCCCACGCCGCGAAGCCAGGCCCACCCGTTGGCCGGGGCCGACACCAAGCGCCAACAGGCGATGGGCCAGGCGGTTGGCGCGCTGGTTCAACTGGGCGTAACTCAAGCTGGCGTCACCGGCCTGTACAGCCAAAGCGTCTGGCGTCGCCTCGGCCTGGGCTGCGATACGCTGATGCACGCGTTCGTTGGCCTGGGGCGCTGCGGCTGAGCGGCTCAGAGCGACCATCTGCCGTTGCGCTGGGGCGTCGAGAAGGCGCAGGTTGCCCAGCGGCATGTGAGCGTCTGCGAGCAATTGCGCCAGCAGGTGTTGCAGGTTGGCGCTCAACTGCGCCACGTGCGCCTCGCTGAATTGGGCACGGTCATAACTGAATTCCAGGCGCAGGCTGGCGCCCAGTTCGATGCCCAGGGTTAATGGATAGTGCGTGCGCTCATGGTTGTGCAGGCGACCGAAGGTCAGGCCGGCCGGCGCGCCTTGCTTGAGCGCCTCGGCGACCGGGAAGTTCTCGAACACCAGCAAGGTGTCGAACAGCGCGCCCTGCTGGCCAGCCCAGCCCTGGATGTCGTAGAGCGGCACATGTTCATGGTCGCGCAGGCTGAGGTTGAGCGCTTGCAGTTCGCTGAGCCACGTCGCGGCCGACTGGGCTGGCGAGGCTGTGCTGATGATCGGCAAGGTGTTGATGAACAGGCCCAGTTGCTGCTCGATCCCCGGCAGCGGTGCGGAACGCCCGGCCACGGTGGCACCGAAGGCGACGCAGTCCTGGCCGGTGTAGCGTTGCAGCAATAGGCTCCAAGCCCCTTGCAACAGGGTATTGAGGGTGACTTTGTGCTGGCGTACGAACTCAGCGAGGCGGCGGGTAAAGTCGCTGTCCAGTGCCACGTGATGGTCAGCCATGCCAACCGCGTCCATCGGCTTGCGCAACGCTTGCGCCAGCAGGGTCGGCGCCGGCAATGCCGCCACGGCGGTTTTCCAGAACGCTTCGCCCGAGGACTGTTGTTGCAGCCAGGCGAGGTAATCGCGGAACTGCCCGAGCGGCGCCGGCACTGCCTGCCCCGCATAGTGAGCGATGACTTCACCGAGCAACTGCGCGTTACTCCAGCCGTCCATGAGGATGTGGTGGCTGGTGAAGATAAAGTGCCAGGCCGCACCGGCACCGCGCGCCAGCGTCAGGCGAAACAGCGGCGCGGCATTCAGGGCAAAACCGCGTTCGCGTTCGGCCTGGGCCAGGGTGTCGAAATCGGCGTCGGGGTCTTCGATCACTTGCAGTTGCAGGTCGACCTGGCGCTGGATCAGCTGATGAGCACTGTCCAGGCCCAGCCAATGGAAGCTGCTGCGCAGGATGTCGTGACGGTCCAGTGCGGCCTGCCAGGCACGCCCGAAGGCGAGCAAATCAAGGCCCTCGATGTCGAGGCGCAACTGGTTGATGTAGGCCTGGGACTCGGGTTCCAACAGGGTGTGGAACAGCATGCCTTGCTGCATCGGCGACAGCGGATAAAGGTCGGCAATCGCCGGCCCGGCCACGGGCAAGGCATCCAGTTGCTGCTGGGTGACGCGTGCCAGCGGGAAATCCGACGGGCTCACCTGGCCTGCCGGCGTGGCACAACAATGCTCGATCAGCGCCCTGAGTTCGGCTGCGTACTCATCCGCCAGACCTTGAACAGTTGCCGCCTCGAACATCTCCCGGCTGAACCCCCATTGCAACGACAGCTCGCCGCCATATACCTGACCTTCCAGCGTCAGCCAGTTGGCCAGCGGCGCCTCTGGATCCTGGGCCTGGCCACTGCCCTGACTGGCCGGCACGAACAGTGCCGACTCGTTGAACTGACGGTCGAACTGGCCCAGGTAGTTGAAGGTGATGCGCGGCGCGGTAAGGTTCGCAAGGCTTTCCTGCGCGTGTGGCGCGCCCAGGTAGCGCAGCAGGCCGTAGCCCAGGCCTTTGTCGGGCACGGCGCGCAGTTGTTCCTTCACCGCCTTGATCGCCTCGGGCAACTCGCCTTCGGCGTGCAGACGCACCGGGTACAGGCTGGTGAACCAGCCGACGGTGCGGCTCAGGTCGATGTCGTCAAACAGATCTTCACGGCCGTGACCTTCCAATTGAATGAGCGCAGCAGGTTGCTCGCTCCAACGGCTGATCACCCGCGCCAGGGCGGTCAACAGCAGGTCGTTGACCTGGGTGCGATAGGCCGCTGGCGCGTCTTGCAGCAGTCGGCGGGTGTGCTCGACGTCGAGGCGTGTTTCCAGCTTGGCACCCAGGCGGTTTTGCAGGCCGCCTTCGGGGTGATCACACGGCAGCTCGGCGCCGATGGATTGGGCTTGCCAGTACGGCAGTTGCTCCTCGACGGTCTGCGCGTGGCGGTGCAACTGTTGCGCCCAGCGCTGGTAGGCACTGGTTTTTGCCGGCAGCACCTGTTCGCGGTAGGCCTGTTGCAGGTCTTCGAGCAGGATGCGCCAGGACACACCATCCACCACCAAGTGATGGATCACCAACAGCACACGCTGGCTGCCATCGGCCATGCTCACCAACGCGGCGCGCAGCAGCGGGCCTTGGGCAAGGTCAAGGCTGCGCTGGGCTTCATCACACAGCGCCGCCAGTTCAGCGTCGGTGCCGGCCTGGCATTGCCACAACAGCGGTTCGCTGACATAGGCAGCATGGCTCTGCTGCCAGCCGCCAGCCTGCTGCACAAAGCGCAGGCGCAAAGCGTCGTGATGCTGGATCAACCGCGCCAGCGCGGCCTCCAACCGTGCAGCTTCAAGCACCTCGCCGGGCACCAGCAACAAGGATTGATTCCAGTGATGCCGCGACGGGATCGGCTGGTCGAAAAAACTGTGTTGGACGGGCGTCAGCATGACCTCGCCACTGACCGGGCCCTGGTCTATCACGCTGACCTGCTCGAAGCGCGCCACCAGAGCCAGGCTGCGGATGTTCTGGTACTGGAACAGGTCACGCGGGCTCAGGCGAATGCCGGCCTGACGGGCGCGGCTGACCACCTGGATAGAGATGATCGAATCGCCGCCCAGCTCGAAGAAGTTATCGTCCTGGCCGACCTGCTCAACGCCCAGCACGTCGCTCCAGATGGCAGCCAGGGCTGTTTGCAGGTCGCCTTGGGGGGCGACAAATGCCTGCTGCTGCGCCGCATCCGGCACTGGCAACGCCTTGCGGTCGAGCTTGCCGTTGGCGGTCACCGGCAGCTTGGGCAGCGCAATGAAATGCGTCGGCACCATGTATTCCGGCAAGCTGCTGAGCAACCATTCCTTGAGGCCCGTTGGCGCCTCGCCTGCGTGTACAAGATAGGCGACCAACTGCTTGCCGCCCTGTACCAGTACCACGGCTTCGCGCACGTGTGGATGCTGCATAAGGCGTGCTTCGATTTCGCCCAGCTCGATACGCAAGCCGCGCAACTTGACCTGATGATCGAGACGGCCGAGGTATTCGATTACCCCATCGGCACGTTGGCGCACGCGGTCACCGGTGCGATACAGGCGTTCGCCTGTCACAAAGGGGCTGGGTACAAAACGTTCGGCGGTGAGCGCCGGGCGCCGATGGTAACTGCGCGCCAGGCCGACGCCGCCCAGGTAGAGTTCGCCACTGACGCCGGCCGGCACCGGGTTGAGTTGCGCGTCCAGCACGTAGGTGCCGAGATTGGCGATGGGGCGGCCGATGGGCACGCTATCGGCGCCTTCGTCAATGCAGGTCCAGTGCGTGACGTCGATGGCCGCCTCGGTCGGGCCATAGAGGTTGTACAGCGCCGCAGCGGGCAACTTGGCGAACACTTGCTGTTGCGCGTCCAGGGGCAAGGCTTCGCCGCTGCACACAATGCGCGTGAGGCTTGCGCACGCCTGTACGCCCGGCTCATGGATAAACGCCTGCAACATCGACGGCACGAAGTGCAAGGTGGTGATGGCGTGTCGGCCAATGGTGTCAATCAGTCGCGCCGGTTCACGGTGTTCGCCAGGCGCCGCGACCACCAGGCGGGCGCCGGTCATCAGCGGCCAGAAGAACTCCCACACCGACACGTCAAAGCTGAACGGGGTTTTCTGCAACACCGCGTCATTGGCGCCCAGGCCATAAGCCTGTTGCATCCAGCTCAAGCGGTTGACCAAGGCGCGATGGCTATTGCCGGCGCCTTTGGGCTTGCCGGTGGAGCCCGAGGTGTAGATCACGTAGGCCAGGTTGAGGGCATGCAAGGCCACGTTCGGTGAATCGCTGCTGTAGCCGTCGAGCCATAGCGCCGGCTGGTCCAGGGCAATTACCTGGATACCGGCGACGGGCAGCGACGCCAGCAGGCTTTGCTGGCTGAGCAGCAACTGAATGCCACTGTCTTCGATCATGTAGGCCAGGCGTTCCCGGGGGTACTCAGGGTCGAGGGGCACGTAGGCGCCACCGGCCTTGAGAATCGCCAGCAGGCCAACCACCATTTCGATGGAGCGCTCGATGCAGATACCTACCAGCACGTCGGGCCCTACGCCCTGCTCGCCCAGGGCATGGGCCAACTGGTTGGCGCGCGCATCCAGTTGGGCGTAGGTCAAGGTGGTGGTACCGAACACCAGTGCCGGTGCATCGGGACTGCGCCGTGCCTGGTCTTCGATCAGGTGATGAATCCCGCGCTCGGTCGGGTACGCCTCGGCGGTCTGGTTCCAGGTGTGGACCAGCCGTTGCTGTTCAGCCGCGTCAAGCATGGGCAATTCGCCAATGCGCTGTTCGCCATCGAGCACCATGGCTTGCAACAGACTGACCCAATGCCAGGCCATGCGCTCGATGGTGGGCGTATCGAACAAGTCATTGGCGTAGGTCAGCGCGGCATGCAGGGTGCCGGACTTTTCATAGGTGTCCAGGGTCAGGTCGAACTGGGTGGTGCGGCCTTGCCATTCCACCAGGGCCAATTCCAGCCCCGATGCGGTGCTGACCGAGGCGATGTCGGCGACTACCGGCTGATGGTTATACATCACCTGGAAAAGCGGCGTGTGGCTCAGGCTGCGCTCGATTTTCAGCGCTTCCACCAGCCGTTCGAAGGGTAATTCCTGATGGGCCTGGGCGCCCAGGGCATGCTCCTTGATACCTTGCAGCAACTCGGCAACCCGCGTTTGCCCGGTCAGTTCGGTGCGCAACACCTGGGTGTTGACGAAGAACCCGATCAGCCCCTCGACTTCGGTGCGATTGCGATTGGCAATCGGCACACCGACGCGAATGTCGTCCTGGCCGGTATAGCGGTGCAACAGCACATTGAAGGCACCGAGCAGCAGCATGAACAGGGTGACGTTGTGTTTTTGCGCGCAGCTGCGCAGTTGCGCGGCCAGTGCCGGCTCAATCGCGAAGTTGTGCCGTGTGCCTTGGTAGCTGGGCATGGCCGGGCGCGGGTGGTCGGTGGGCAGCTCCAGAACCGGATGTTCATCGCCCAGGCGAGCCTGCCAGTACTCCAACTGGCGGGCCTGCTCGCCCGCTTCCAGCCAGCGGCGCTGCCACAGGGCGTAGTCGCTGTACTGGATGGGCAGCGCCGGCAGTTGGGGCGCTTCGTTGCGCTCATGGGCGTCATAGCAGCGGATGAACTCGTCGATCAGCACATTCATCGACCAACCGTCGGAGACGATGTGGTGCAGGGTCAGCAGCAGCACGTGTTCCTGCTCGGCAAGCTTGAGCAGTTGCACGCGCAGCAATGGGCCGTGTTCCAGGTCGAACGGCAACAGCGATTGACGGGTGGCGGCGGCGTTGACGGCCTGCTCACGTGCATCGATGGACAAGGCCGTGAAGTTCAGGTGCTCGACTGCTACCGAGGGTTCCACCGCCACCTGCACCAAACGCTCATCGGCCTGACGCTGGAACACTGTGCGCAGGGTTTCGTGACGCGCCACCAGGCTGGCGAACGCTTGCTCCAGCGCTGGCAGGCTCAGCGCCCCCCTCAAGCGCACTGCGCCGGGCAAATTGTAGGCGACGCTGGCCGGGTCCAACTGCCATAGAAACCACATGCGCTGCTGCGCGTAGGACAGCGCCTGGCGGTCCTCCACCTCCACCCCTGCCGGAATCGGAAACCTTGAAAAATCCACGCCTTCTTTCTGCAAGGCTTGCAGGAACAGTTGGCGCTTTTCCAGGGGCAGCCCGATAAACCGGCGAGCAAGTTTCAAGGAGTCTTCAGCATTCATTTCTTGGAATCCGGGGCAATAGGCGGGAAGCACAAAGGCACGTCGTCCCTATAAAACGAACCGGGCGGGGAAAAATTAGCGAGGGGATGG